>NZ_JASLCN010000464.1 GCF_030151805.1 Fluviicola sp. | reverse complement strand
AAGAGCAGATTATTATGTGGTAGCAGCCAAATTGCAACAGGAAATGATTGCTTTCGGAAAAGAATTGTCCGAAGAAAAGTGGCTTCAGATGCAAATTAAATTCCTGGGTGAAACACATCAGTTCTACACAATCACGGCGCTAAATATCCGTCAAAAAGGAAAAACAAACCGTTTGGCAGAACTAACAACAGCCTTATTGGAACTGCAAAATCAACAAGTTTAATGGAGCATTTTTAAAATGGAAAAGCAGGGAATTCACTTTTCCATTTTCACTCTTCAATGCTTAAAAACTAGGTTCAATTAAACTCAACAAATCATTGGTTGAAATTTCACCGCTTTCCGCACTTTTTTTCATGTTACTCCAAGGATTTAAATCCGCATCCATGCCTGCCTTAGCAAAGGAATCGGTAGTTATTTCTTCCTTCATTTGGTCTGCTTTTGGCGGATTGGAAAAGGAGACAACAGAATTACTTGCTCTTAATTCATAATCTAAACTGGTTGTCTCACGATCGCTCCGGGTTTCATCTTCATTTGCAGGAGATTTGAAATTCTGATTTTCCGGAGAAACAATGGTAGACGAAGCAGTATATTTTCTGGAATCACTTTCTTCGATGGGGAATTTTTTCTTTGTTTCCACTTTAGCAGTACTTTCTTCTTTGGCAGGAGCTGCTGTTTGAGCCATTTGCGTACTTCCGATAGAATCTTTTTCCATCAGTTGCTTGCTTTCAGGAGCAGAAATCCAAATGGTTGCGACACCTGCTGAAACAACCAGTAACGCAGCCACGCGGAACCAATTCCGGTTGTAAAGCGGAATGACTTTCACTTCCTGCGGCTCACTTACGGGGGCGCTCCAATTCTGATGAATCCCGGGGTGTTTGGACTGAAAAACAGCATTCAAACTGGATTTTACGGCAGGTGAAACTTCCTCGCGGCTGGAAACCGAAAGCTGATTGATTTCGGTATAAAATCCTTTCATTTCATTGTACTCCTGTTCAGAAGAAACAAGCTCCCGGATAACTTCCAGTTCTGCCGGAGTTAAATCGCTGTAAGCCTTTGTCTGTATAATTTCGTCGAACGTATTCATATCACTTTGTATGTTCCGGTTGGTATTCTTTTAATCCTTGTGCCAAGTACTTGGTCGCATAGAAAAGGCGGGATTTAATCGTTCCCTCGCTAATTTCCAATGCTTCTGCAATCTCTTTGATAGACAATCCGTCAAAATGACGCATTTCAAAAACTTCCCGGTGTTTGTCTTCCAATTGTGTCACCTGGTAATTGTAGGCGTCCTTAAACATGGTATGATGGACCTGATTTTCCGTATTCTTGCTCGTGTCGCTGATCGAATAGTTGTTATCAAGTCCGTTACTGGTATTTTTGCGTATTTCCTGCTTTTTATATTCGTTTTTGCACATGTTGTTGGCCACCGAATACATCCACGTTTTGAAAGAGCGGGTTGTATCAAACAATTCCGGGCGATGAATCAGTTTGGTAAAGAAATCATGGACGAAATCTTCTGATTTTTCACGGTCTCTCCAAAGCATGCGCGTAAAATATGAAAGCAGGGCAGAAGCATAGCGCCCGTAAAGCTTGTCGAAAGCCCTTTGGTCTCCTCCCGCCATAGCAATGACCAATTGTTCATCGGTCATCTGATCATATTCTTTCCTGATTACCCGCATCAACGATTAATTTTAGAAAGTTGCCCGGTTTTACGTGCTCTTGTTGCAACACTCATGATCAAAGCACTCATTTCTTTTGCTTCTTCACTTTTGTTGTATTCCTGGTACAATCTTTCAATACTGATCAAAGCCGGCAAATAGTTTGCCGAAAGTGCGTCGGATTGTGCGTCCTGTGAAATTCCAAGCTTGTTTTTCTGCCAAACGGATTCGATCAGGTTGGCATTCCAGGCGTTGTAATCAAACTGATTCAGTTTGTAACCGAAAGTCAACCCTACAGGATGCAATGACTTGCTGATTCCCTGGAAATATTCCTTCGGAAAAGACATCGACAGGTAAATGTTTTTAGACGCATTCAAAGAGCAGAATTCCTGAACGAAAGCCGTATCGATATAGGTCGAATTTGGCATCACAAATCCTTTTGAACTTAAATTTTGCTGGTAATCGGGACTTTGCATCAAATCAACGGAAATTAATTCAATGTCGGAACGATTCAAATTGTTTCTTTCGAAGTTCGCGGGAATCAATTCCGTATACCCGTGAAGCAAGAGCGTTCCGTTACTCGGAACAGAGTTAACCAAATCGCTTGCATAATTCAGAACGCCATTCGTAATTTTATTCTGACTGATCATTTGAAGTGTCACACTGTCCGCAAGCTGTTGATTATTTGTGGCAAAACCGTATACTGCCAATTCCTGCTGAACTTCCGTTTTGTTGGGATTTAATTGTGCAGCCTGTTTTAGCTCCGGAAATTGCTTCGGATTGTATTTACTTACCAGGTAAGTGTAAAAATGCTTTTCGAAACTTCCCGGAAGGATATCGGTATAAAGCTGTGCACTTTGTTTCATTTTGGAAATTTCCAGATCACTCGGACTTCGTCTGTAAAGCTGATGCCTGGAATTGGAATAATTTGTTTCGAACTGGTATTTGGCGCTTTGCAATTGCGAGCTGGAATTGGAATCTTTTAATCCTTCAACTTTTCCTTCTGAAGTGCTGATAAGACCTGGACTCAGAGATTTTTCCTTTTTATAGGTTCGTGTTTTTTTCTCCTCGGAAATCATGATCTCTTCCAGCTGAGGAGTAGCTTTGGTGGTATCTGCTTTCACAGTACCAGGCATTCCCGTGTTATTGGTATTGTTGTTCTTGTATGTATTCTCCTGCGACTGAGCTTTGCTAAACAAGGCACAGAAACAAAATGAAACAAGAAGTATGAAATAACGCATAAAGCAATTTTTATCTGTAGTACATTCAGATTAAAATTAGGTTCAAAAAACGAAAGAAAAAAATGATTTACGAATTAGAATCTGCCGCGAACAGGAATTTATTCGGCGATACTAAGTTTGTCTTTACAGCGTAAATAACAATTCCGGCAGTGTTTTTAACTCCTAGTTTTGCCATGATGTTTTTGCGGTGCGTGTTGATGGTGTGATTACTCAAACACAAAGCATCTGCAATCATCACATTGGTCAACCCTTCGGCAATCATGGTGATGATCTCCGTTTCACGCTCACTCAGCGTAATGGGTTCACAGCTGAACGAGTCGAAATCAATGTCGTTAACATCAATTGCAGCATCACGGATCGTTTCCAAGATCTGACCGCAAAAGAATTTATTTCCTCTCCAGGTTTCGCGGATCGAATCAATGATTTCCTGGCTGTCGCAATCTTTTTTGATATAGCTTTTCACGCCTGAACGCAAGGCATTGACCAGGGTTTGAGCAGATTGCTCCGGGGTAATTGCTACGACATTTAAATCGGGTTTCTTTTGAAGAATTTGAGGAATGACGTCAATCGAAAAACCTCTGGCGGTGTAATCGACTAAAATAATGTTTGCATCGAATGCTTTGTTGAGCGCGATAAGTTCTTCATTATTACGCGCTTCACCTACAATCTGGATGTTTCGCTCCGTAGACAACAGCGTACGCAAACCAATGCGTATAATTTCATTACTGTCGGCTAAAATGAGCTTCATTATTTAGATTAATTTTAAACAAGACAAAAGTAAGTAAAAAATGAACTGCTTGTTTGTTTCATCTCATAAAACTTTCAGATGTGACAGAATCAATGAAATTCGTCTGAAAATGTGTGAAAACTTTCCTGTAGAAGCGGAAGTTCCCGATAGGGAATTCTCCGGATAGGGAAAGTGTCGGATTGAATGATTAATTCGTTTCTTGCGTCGTTCCAGATACAGGTAAGTGGGAATTCCGGTGTAACGTAACGATCCGGATTACGAATGTCCAGATTGAAATCGCGCAATTCATCTTTCCAATTTTGAAGAATCACATATCCGTCCCGGTGAATAAAAACGCGTTTGATTTCAGGTGAATGAATTACTTCATAAGCCCCGTGGTGCTCCGGACGCGGAAATTGATCGTCATTAAAATTTCCGAGTCTGAAGCTGGGCAATGTGCATTCAAGAATGACAAGTAAAACAAAGATCCCTTTGATGATTTGGTGGTTTCGGGAGTTTTTAGTGAATGAAAGATTGTTTTTGAATCCAAAGATTCCTTTCCAGTTTTCAGGGAAACAGGCGGTGTAAATCAGGCTGAACAACAAGAGGGAACAGGAAAGAACCTTGACTGAAATATCGAAAGAGAAATTAATCAAAACAACTTGTGCAAAAACGACTGCGGAAAGCAATGAAGCCAGAAATTGAGTTCGTTTGAAAAGGAGTAAAAGAGCTGTCAATACTTCGATACAGCCTAAAGTAACCGTATAAGCATACGAACTTCCGGTTAAAGACCAGTAAGCAATATCCTTTGAAAGTTTTCCGAACGGTGTATAAAGCGTATTGGGTTCTGGCAAATAGAATTGCGTTTTGACGATTTTATCCCAACCATATTTGAACAGGAAAAGAAACAGAATAGCAGCAAGAACGGTTTTGAGCAGGGAAGTTGGATGGAGTTTTGTTTTGGAGCAAATCCATCGGATTGCAAATCCGGAGAGTAAGCCCAAAATAAGACTTAAGCTGACCAAAAGATAAGTTCCATAGGTGTCCGTCTCAAATAGAAGCGTATCGTCCGCTGATTTTAGGATAGCAAACACGGGTTGTTGAAAGGAATGGAAAAACCAATTGAATAAATTGTAGTCGAACGGAAGCAAAAGCATCCACCAAAGAGCAATTCCTATGAAACTTATTTTCAGTCGTTCGTTCATCAAACAGTCTGAGGGGTGAATAACCTGTTTAAACCCCAGAAAAGCAACATGCCACCGCCCGTGATCCCGAATAGGAAAAGCAAGTATGATTTTTTCTTTTTCTTCGGAGGATTTTCCTTGACCGGCTCAATCTGGATGTTTTGAGGTGAGGACTCCTGGTTTTCGATTGATTGAAGTGCTCGTCCGGGAAGATTTTGTTTGATTGAATCAGGAGAGTTTTTAAAGTTGATATAGTCTACTTTAAAATACCTTGTTTGTCTGTTTATTGAATCAAGGTTCAGATTGTAATTGGAATATTGTGGATTCCGATAAACAGTATCGTAATAATAATAGCCGAAATCATCGTAAATTTCAATACTAACGGTATCGTTGAGCCGTACTACTTGTTTCAACCTCGGAGGAGGGTTACCGAAATTCCCGGAAGGATCAATTACGAAAGTTGAAGCGATTCCTGAATGACTTTTATGAGCAATAATTGCTGTCTGAGCCTGTAAAAATGAACTCAGAGTCAGTATCAAAAATAGAAGTGAGTTTTTCATATTACGCAATGGATTGATTGATATTTTGAGATCTTCCGAACAGTTTCATCAGCAACATTCCGCCGCCGGTGATTCCGAATAGAAATAACAAATAGGATTTCTTTTTCTTTTTTACGGGAGTTTGATTCAATTCGGTTTGTACCGGCTGAATAGGTGTTTCTTGTTGTTCAGGCTGAATTGTTTCTTGCTGAATCGTTGTTTTTTGGATTGAATCCTGATACTTCATTTGAAAAATCATAGTCGAATAGCGGTTCTTGTTGGGCAAGGTATCCACCTGGATGACGTTTTGATTCAAATCGCTGATTTCATGAAGCATGATGGTATCATTCAGTGGTATGAAATTTTGCTGAGTGACCGGATTCTGAGTTAATTTCTGTTCCAGATCAATATTTATCCGCCCAAAATTGCTGTTTGCCGCGATTAGGAAGGAAGCAGCATTTCCGGAATGGCTTTTGTGTGAAATCAAAGGTGTTTGAGCAATGGATGCAAAACCTGAAAGGGCGCATACGAGCGTAAAAAAGTGTTTCATTATTGGTTGTTTTGAAAGAGAATACACCTTCGTCCCGAATTGGTTCAAAAAAAAGTAGACAGAGGGTAATTAAATTTTCCATTCATCCGGGAGAAACAAAAATCAGGAAGCTTCGGCTTTTTTTAGTTGTAAAAAATACGCATAGACATGTATCTATTAGCCCAGTCACAGTAAGGGATTGGTGCGTTTTTTTGTTTTAAAGAAATCCATCTCGCTGCACTCTTTGCTTCCTGGCGTTTGCTAATCAATAGTATTGCTAAAACGCAAAGTGCGCAAAGCTTTTGAAGATACGCACTTTATACTGATTTATTCCCGGTAAATGACCACCAGAATTCCCGTACAGGATTGAAACAAAAAAACTCCCGGTTGCCGCCGGGAGCCAGTTGTATTCCTACAACATTGTTTTGTGTATATTTTCCCTTTACACAACCAGAAAATGCCGCTTGGTAAAAAAGTAACAGGGAATAGTTGGATTATTTTTTAATCTTCGATCGGAATCTCGCGGATCATCAGTTTGTCAATCCGTGCACCGTCCATATCAACCACTTCGATCTCAAAATTCAACCAGTGAATTTTTTGCCCGGTGATCGGAACACTTCTGGATTCATTCAAAACCAAACCGCCGATAGTGGTGAAATTCAGTTCAGATGAATTGTCTTCCAAACCGAATTGACGGAAGAATTCTGCAATCGGGTATTGCCCGTCGATTAACCACGATCCGTCTTCGCGCTGAATGAATTCAAATTCTTCTGCGTAGAAATCGTTGAAATCGCCTACAAGTGCCTGAAGTAAGTCATTCAGGGTCACAATTCCCTGTACCTGGCCGAATTCATCGGTAATGATTCCGTAGTGCGTTCTGCTTTCCTTGAAATGAACCAAAGCTTCGTAAGCAGAGATATTTTCCATCAAAAACTGAGGCTTCAGCATCAGGTCTTTTAAATTGAAATCCTTGTTGTTGATCGTGCGGAACAAATCTTTCAAAAGTACCACTCCCAAGACGTGTTCACGTTCTTCGTCAAAAATCGGGTACACAGAGTGCATTTCTTTTTCAACTTGTTCGCGGACTTCATCTTTTGAATCGGTGATGTCGATGAAGATCACATCATTCCGGTGTGTCATCAAGGAACTGATATTCCGGTCTCCCAAATGAAAGACACGTTCCACGATGTCCTGCTCGATTTCCTGAACTTCACCGCCTTCCGTACCTTCCTGGATAATGGCTTTAATTTCTTCTTCCGTTACTTTTCCTTCGGATGATTGTTTGATGCGCAGGATTTTTAGAAGTATATCCGAAGTAACGGTCAATAACCAAACGAACGGAGCAGTGATTTTCGAAATAATCAGCATCGGCCGTGCCATAGTTTTGGCAATTCCTTCCGGGTTTGTCAAACCGATTCGTTTCGGAACCAATTCTCCTAAAACCAAAGAAAAAAAAGTGATGATTACAACGACGGTAGTTACTGCAAGAAAATGCGCGTAAGGCTTCAATGATGTAAAACCATGATAAAATCCTTTGATGTCTTCGGTCATTTTTTCTCCTGAAAAAATACCCGTCAGGATTCCGATTAAGGTAATCCCGATCTGAACCGTTGAAAGGAATTTATTGGGTGAATTGAGTGTCTCAATCACCAACTTCGCGCTTTTGTCACCTCTTTTCGCGGCTAAGTCCAGTTTGGATTTTCGGGCAGAAACCGTAGCGATTTCAGCCATGGAGAAAACTCCATTCAGGATTATTAAAAAGAGGATTATGAGTAGTTCCATTTATCTGATTGTTCCGGGATAAATTTCCAACGCTTTTTCCAAACAAACAACTGCTTTTTTCAAAGAATCCTGATTTAACACATAAGCGATACGCGCTTCCTGCATTCCTGCGCCCGGTGTAGAGTAAAAACCGTTTGCCGGTGCCATCATCACGGTTTGACCTTCGTATTCGAATTCTTCCAAAAGCCATTGACAGAATTTTTCAGCATTGTCTACAGGGAATTTAGCCACACAGTAGAACGCACCACTTGGTTTCGGGCAAAAAACACCCGGAATGCTGTTCAACCCGTCGACCATAATATTTCTGCGCTCAACATATTCGGAGACTACGTTGTCGAAATAAGATTGCGGAGTATTCAATGCTGCTTCTGAAGCAACCTGATCAACTGTCGGAGGAGAAAGTCGTGCCTGACCGAATTTTAATGCAGCAGCCATCACTTCCTGGTTTTTGGAAACCAGGGCTCCGATACGCGCTCCGCACATGGAATAACGCTTCGAAACAGAATCAATCATGATTACGTTGTTTTCGATTCCTTCCAGGTTCAATACTGAAAACGGTTGAGCTCCGTCGTAGCAGAACTCGCGGTAAACTTCATCTGCAAATAAGAACAGGTCGTGCTTCTTAACGATGTCGCGCAATTGCTCCAATTCTTCTTTGCTGTATAAATATCCGGTTGGATTTCCCGGGTTACAAATAACGATTGCTTTTGTTTTAGCAGTGATTTTCGCTTCGATTTCAGAAACAGGAGGCAAAGCAAATCCTGTTTCGATGCTTGCAGTTACCGGCACAACCGTTAAACCTGCAGTTACGGCAAACCCGTTGTAGTTTGCGTAAAATGGCTCAGGAATAATCACTTCATCACCCGGATTACAAGTGGTCATGAAACCAAAAATCAATGCTTCGGAACCTCCGGTTGTGATGATAATATCTTCTGTATTTACAGGAAGCCCGCCTTTGCGGTATGTTTCAGCCAGTTTTGTTCTGTAAGATTCAAAACCTGCAGAATGGCTGTATTCAATTACTTTGTGATCAAAATTTCGGATTGCATCTAATGCAACTTGAGGTGTTTCAATGTCTGGTTGACCGATGTTTAAGTGATAAACTGTTTTTCCGGCTTTCTTAGCTTTTTCGGCATAAGGGACCAATTTACGGATTGGCGAGGCCGGCATATCAATGGCTTTTTGAGCAATTTTTGGCATTTCTTTTATTTAATTTGGGGATAACAAAAGTACAGGAAATGTTGAGATATGCGTAAAATTGACAATTTTTACAAGATGAAGTATTTGTTAAGTCTCTTATTAGCCGCGTTTTTATTGAATTCCTGCCAGGAAAACACATCTGCTGAAGAAAAAGTTCCATTGGTCGGAGAGTTGGAGGTGAAAACGGTTGTTGAGAAGGAGGAGAAGGCCAGGCCTGAAAAAATGGATTGGGTTATTCATGGAAAAGACACACTGGTTTCGGTGGATGCGTTCAATAAAAATATCTGGTGGGAATTGAAATATGCGACCAAAGATAATTTCATGCACCGCGTGCTGTACCATACAACAAAGAAAGTGTACGTACAGATTGATGTGGCACGCAGACTCGCAAAATCTCAGGAATACCTCACCGGAAGAAACAAAGACCTGCATTTATTGGTTTATGATGGATTAAGGCCTTTAAGTGTTCAATGGGAAATGTGGAATGCCTTGGATTCGATTCCTGTATTGGAACGCGGAAAATTTGTCAGTAATCCGCGAAACGGAAGTGTTCACAATTACGGAGCGGCTGTAGACTTAACGATTTGTGATGCGAAACGGAAACCTTTGGATATGGGAGCAGGATATGACGACATCCGGAAAATTGCTTATCCGTCGTTGGAATCGGAGTTTTTGGCAACGGGAGAAATTACACAACAACAAATTGACAACCGGAAAATGCTGAGAAGAACCTTGAAAAGTCAGGGGTTTTCGAATATTCCGACAGAGTGGTGGCATTTCAATGCTTATCCGCGCCCGATTGCTAAATCGAAATACGAGGTGGTACAAAACGAAATTGAATGAAGATAAGATCTGATCTAATCGCTTGAATTGGTACACGGTTATTGATGTTGACAGGCAATGAATTCATTTTTTTTACTCCTGAATTTTATTTAATGTATTGATTTTTAGTGTTTTAAATGGTTATATTCTATTTGTTCGATAGAATATATAGAAAATAATTCTCTTTTTCCTTGTTGCTCCCAAAAAGACTCATTTAATTTGCCCCTTCAAACAAATAAATGAAAACAACAATACTCTTTTTCCTGCTGGGAATCAGCATACAAATTCAGGCACAAACAACGATTCGCGGAAGTATTTCCGATGAAAGCGGGCAGGTCGTTTACAATGCACGGGTTACGTTTCTAAACTCCGGAAAAACTTATCCGGTCGATTCGCTTGGTGGCTTTTCGATTGAAACTTCCGAAAAATTACCTGTCAGATTGAAGTTCCACGCAGTCGGATTTCAAGCTTCGGAAGAAGAGTTAAGCGCTTATCCGCAAACACCTTTGAAAATCACATTGAAAGATGAATCCTTGTCAGAAGTAGTGGTTTCTGCCCGGCGAAGAAATGAAATTGCCCAGGATTTACCCATTCCGATTGCGGTTGTATCCGGAGCAGCAATTGCCGAATCGGGATCGTTTAATGTAAACCGGGTGAAGGAATTGGTTCCTTCCGTCCAGTTGTATTCATCCAATCCAAGAAATACAACGCTGAACATTCGCGGCTTGGGTTCCACTTTCGGATTGACAAATGATGGAATTGATCCCGGAGTCGGGTTTTATGTCGACGGAGTCTATTATGCCCGTCCGGCGGCCACAACACTCGATTTTATTGATGTCGATCAGATTGAAGTGCTCAGAGGTCCGCAGGGAACATTATTCGGGAAAAACACCACGGCCGGTTCGTTTAATGTGACAACCAAAAAGCCGGAATTCACACGCGGGGCGAACTTCGAACTCAGTTACGGAAATTACGGTTACATCCAGGCAAAAGCATCCGTTACCGGGCCATTGACTAAAAAGCTGGCTGCCCGGGTTTCTTTTTCCGGGACTCAGCGGGACGGAACGATCTACAATGTTTCTACCGGAAAATACACGAACGACCTGAATAACATTGGAACACGGGTTCAGTTATTGTATAAGCCGACCAGCAAGATCGATGTCACATTGGCGGGAGATTTTACCCGACAAAGACCGGATGGCTATGCGCAGATAGTAGCCGGAGTTGTAAAAACCAAACGGGCGAATTACAGGCAATTCGATCAGATTATTGCGGATTTGAACTATTCGCTTCCGAGTGAAAATGCCTTCGACCGCAAGATTGACCACAATACGAGTTGGAAATCGGACCAGGATCTCGGAGGAGTTTCATTGAATGTTGATTTTCGGCTAGGGAAGGGAAAACTGACTTCGACAACTGCCTGGAGATTCTGGAATTGGAACCCTTCCAACGACAGGGATTTTACCGGACTTCCCGTTCTGACTTTATCGCAGGCTCCTTCCAAACACCAGCAATGGTCGCAGGAAATACGGTATGCCGGAAATATCGGAAAAAAACTATCCGGCGTGATCGGCGTTTTTGCCATCGGACAAGCATTGAAAACCTGGCCGTACCATACCGAAGAATCAGGAGCGGCGCAATGGCGATTTTCCCAAAGTTCTACCAGTTCTTTGTGGCAAACTCCTGGTTTGTTTGAAGGATATGGAATCCGGACAATTTCAGCATTGACCACTTTCAGCGGTGCAGTATTCGGACAGCTGGATTGGGAAATTCTTAAAAAACTGCACGTTTTGGGTGGTTTAAGAGTGAATTATGACGAAAAGAAGGTCGATTTCAGTAGAAAAACGTATGGTGGACTGGAAACCAGCGATCCGCAATTGATTGCCTTGAAGAAACTGGTTTACAGCGACCAGGAATTTTCATCCCGAACGGATAATTCCAATGTTTCCGGGCAGATTACTTTGTCTTATAAACCGCTTAAACAAATGAATGTGTATGCGACTTATTCTACGAATTACAAACCCGTTGGTTTGAACCTGGGCGGACTTCCGACGGAATCCGGGCGTGTAATGACCGAATTGGCGGTGATTCGTCCGGAACATGTGCAGCATTACGAACTTGGAATCAAAACGTCCTTCAAGCGCAATTTCATTTTCAATATCACGGCATTCAATACGGATATTAAAGATTACCAAACGCAGGTTCAAACGGCAGAAGTAGGAGTAAACCGCGGTTATTTAGCGAATGCAGAACGGGTTCAGGTTTTCGGAGTCGAAATAGATGCAAGTTTGAGAATCAATCGGTATGTATCGGTTTACGCGAACGGAGCTTACACGGAAGGAAAATACGTGAAATTCACCAATGCACCCGTTCCTTTGGAAGAAACAGGAGGTCCGTCGGCTTATAAAGATGTTTCCGGATCCAGATTACCGGGAATTTCCAAATGGACTTTATCAGCCGGGGCAGAAGTGGGACTTAACGGAAAATTGGTGGGCTGGTCGGGACGATTCTTCCTGGCTTTGGAGACTTATGCACGCTCTTCGTTTTCATCCAGTGCTTCCGAATCGGCTTACCTGAATATTTCAGGTTATTCCTTACTGAATGGCCGCATTGGTTTCAGAGCAGCTGACGGCGTTTCGGTTTATTTCTGGGGAAGAAATATCCTGAATAAGAATTATTACGAGCAATTATTGGTTGCTGCCGGAAATGCCGGTCAGTTTGCCGCTGTGTTGGGTGATCCGATGACTTTTGGTGTAACCTTAAAGTATTCATTTTAAGAATCAACCGGTTGGATAATTTAATTCCTATTAAATTAGTAGTATATTTATGACATGATTCCAAAAAGATCGAAATATGCTATTCAGGCTTTGAAATGCCTGGCGAAGGTTTACCGCGAAAAGAAGCATCTGTCCATTGCTGTAATCGCGGAACAGGAAAAAATTCCCCGGAAATTCCTGGAAGCAATTCTTTTGCAGTTGAGAAACGGTGGATTGGTTGGCAGTAAAATGGGAGCAAGCGGAGGTTATTTCCTGGTGAAACATCCGGATGAAATTGTATTGAGCACTATTATTCGTCTTACCGGAGGACCAATTGCCTTGCTGCCTTGTGTGAGCTTGAATTTCTACGAAGAATGCGTCGAATGCCCACACGAAGAGCTGTGTGCACTGCATGATGTGATGCTCGAAGTGCGTGAAGCAAGCATTCATATTTTATCTAAAACCAGCCTGGCAGATTTAATTTTAAGAGAAAAGAAATTGTTTCGAAAACATGAAAACAAGCGCAAATAGTGATTTTTTGATTTTTAATTCCTACTTATTCGATAGGATAAATGGAAAATAATTCGATATTTCCTTGCTCCTTTTGAGAAGAGGACTTTACTTTGCAACACCAAATGAAAATGAGAATGATTCAGAGAAACTTCATGCACAACATGCAGATATGCTGTATGTCTGTCAAGCGACGGACGGCGGAGGTATAATTATATAAGTTAACAACGAGTTATAACCCTTCTCCGCTTTTTGGTAGAGAAGGGTTTTTTATTGGCATTAAAAAAAGAACGAATGAAAAAAGTATATATCAACGAATACGGTCCGAGGGTTTCAGCAGCAGTTTACGGATTCTGGCGCTGGACAGAAGAAGATCTGAATGACACCAAAAAACTGGAGGAGGTTGTTTTGTTTACACGCGAATTGGGAATCGATACCTATGATCTGAGTTCAGGTGTAGGAGGAAACGAACTGGAGCATCAATTCGGAAAGTTGATCGAATCCGGAGTCATCAATCAATCAGAGTTGATTTTATCAACGAAGGTTGGAATCCGGGAATATTCAGGAGCTTACGGAAGTGGTCTTTACCATGATTTGAGTCCGCAAAACATTACCAAAAGTGTGGAAC
>NZ_JASLCN010000449.1 GCF_030151805.1 Fluviicola sp. | reverse complement strand
TTCCTTTCAATTTGGACTCGAAAATATCCGATTGCCCGTCCGTTTCGCGGTGAAGAAGCATTTTTGTTCCGTCATACGAAAGACAGTTCGAAATATCATCATTTTTGGAGTTGATCGGTCCCGAAAGTTTTGTAGGAGTGGACCATCCATTGTCTAAAAGAGAAGATGAGTAGATTTCATAATCGTAGATTCCAAGTGCGTTCGGTTCGTGGCTGTTGGCTCTGTTTGAACTTAAAATCATTTCGGAACCATCAGTAGAAATAGAAGGAGCAATGTCGTCTTCTTTTGAATTCAAAGAAGGAACATTATCAACCCAGCAACGTACCGGAGAAGCTTCGAACTTTTTGGAAGTAGCACACTGTTTTTTACGCAGGTTTACAAATTTCATGAAATCATCTGCCTTTTTGTATTCCGTTTCAAAAACAGTATAGTATTTGGAAGCTTCGTCGTATTTCCCTTCGATTTGAGCTACAAAACCCAAATAGTAATTCAGGAACGGATCACAGGCAGGATCCAGTTTTTGCGCTTTTTTGATATACTCAACGCATAAAACAGGATCTGTGGAATTGGCGTAACACACCCCGATTTTATAGTTAAGCAAAGCATTGTTCGGATTGAATTTTTGTGCTTTTTCGTATTGCTTTAAAGCGCTTTTGAAATTTGTTCCAAAATCCTGTACGGCAAAAACAGCTGTCATTCCGACTTTGTAAAATTCATCTCCCTGTTCGATGGCTGTTGTGGCATTTTTCAGTCCTTCTTTGTCCTCTTTGAAGTTCGCTGACTTAAAATCAACGTTCTGACCGAATAAGTTTGTCGTTAAACCAATAACGACTAGTGTTAGTAATTTTTTCATCGTTTTGATTTTAGTTGCTGCAGTTTCCTGAGTGACATTTTTTTCCTTCTGTTGATCCTAAATCACTTGCCTTTTTCCAATCACTGCAGGCATCATCCATGTTTCGGAGCATTTCTCTGGCCATTCCGCGGTTTACGTAGGCAGAAGCATAATTCGGATCGGCATTAATGGCTTTGGTAGCCAATTCTTCTGCTTTTTTGAAGTTTTTGCGTTTGAAATAAATTCCGGAAAGATTGGAAGCCGCCGGGGCATATTTCGGATTGATGGACAATGCTTTTTCAAAATCCTTGATCGCGTCATCCAGACTTCCCTTTTCAAGAAGGGTTACGCCTCTGTTGTTGTAAGCCAGGTAAAAGTTTGCATCAACCGAAATAGCGCGGTTGAAAGCAGCCATCGCTCCGGCGTAATCTTTCATTTTCTTCTTGGTTGTACCCACATTGTTCAACACAAAAGCCAGATTCGGGTTTTTGCGCAGTGCAGCCTCATAATCCTCGATCGCCTTCGGATAATTCTCCAGCATGCGGTAACAGCTTCCGCGGTCGTTGTAGGCCATCGGTCCGGAAGGATCCAATTCGATACTTTTCGTGAAGTATTTAATAGCAGCGTTGTAATCTTGTTGCAAGAATTTTAAAGTTCCGTAGTTGTAGTACGCTTTTGGATTGTTTGCATCGAGTTTGATGGACTCTTCGTAGTCTTTTTCAGATTTCAGGTAATCGGATAAGCCCTGGTAAGCTCTTCCCCGCTGAAAATAGGCTTTGGAGTAGCTTTTTTGCTTACCAATTAAGGTGTTGAAGGTTGCGAGTGCATCCTGGTACAATTCTGCTTCGTTTTCGGCAACACCTTTGTTGTAATAAGCTGCAGTGAAGTTCGGATCAGAAGCAATGGATTTACTGAAAGAAGCAATGGCTTCTTTGAAGTTTTTTTGGTTGAAAAGTTCAATTCCTTTGTTGTAGGCCTCCTGGCTGGCTGCAATTGCTGCGTTACTTTGATTCAATTTGGTGATCGAATCGCGGTACCTGATTTCTGCTGCGGTCATGCTCTCGGCCTGGGAGAACGATAACACACTACAAAATAACATTCCAGCCATCAATGGGACGGATTTTTTCATAGCTCGTAATTTGGTTTAGGGTGTTGAATTTAGTAAAATATATGCCCCTGGAAGGTCAATACTTATCAACACCTGGGAGAACCTTTTAACAGAAATTGGATCAGAAGGAATATTCCTTATTTTCGTAGAAGATTAAACGAAAGAAAGTTAAACTAAGGATTTAATGGCGATAAAGGACGCATTTATAGTAGCTGGTGTAAGAACCGCAATTGGAAATTTTGGTGGAACACTTGCACCGGTAAGAGCCGATGATCTGGCGGCACATGTTTTGGAAGCATTGTTGAAAAAAGTTCCGGGCTTCGATCCCGGAGTAATCGAAGATGTGATTTTGGGGTGTGCAAATCAAGCCGGAGAAGATAACCGGAATGTGGCCCGGATGGCTTTATTGCTTGCAGGATATCCAATCAATGTAGGCGGAGAAACAGTAAACCGTTTATGCGCTTCAGGAATGTCGGCTGTGGTGAATGCTGCCAGAGCGCTTCAGGTCGGAGCCGGAGATATTTATGTAGCCGGAGGAATCGAACACATGACCCGCGGGCCCTGGGTTCTTTCGAAAGCATCTGCGCCTTTCGGGAGAGATCAGCAATTAGTTGATTCTTCTTTCGGATGGAGATTCATCAATCCGAAGATGGAAGAGCTCTATGGAGCGGAAGCCATGGGGATGACGGCAGAAAACCTGGCTGAATTGCACCGGATTTCAAGAGAAGATCAGGATCGTTTTGCAGCCTGGTCGCAGGAAAAGGCAACAAAAGCTCAAAAAGCCGGAATTCTTGCTGAAGAAATTGCACCGATTGGGATTCCACGTAAAAAGCAAGATCCGCTGATCTTTGATCAGGACGAATTCATCCGGTCGGGAACTACTTTGGAAACATTGGCGACCCTGAAACCTGCTTTTAAGAAAGATGGTTCGGTAACTGCCGGAAATGCATCCGGGTTGAATGACGGAGCAGCGGCTTTATTACTGGCTTCCGATACAGGTTTGAAAGATCACAACCTGAAACCGCTTGCACGGATCGTTTCGGCAGCAATTTCCGGTGTTGAACCGCGAATTATGGGAATCGGACCGGTTGAAGCATCCCGGAAAGCGTTGGAAAGAGCAGGTTTGACATTGGATCAGATGGATGTGCTTGAATTGAATGAAGCATTCGCAGCACAAGTACTTGCATGCAGCAGAACCATGGGACTGGATGACATGGATTCCAGAATCAATCCGAACGGAGGAGCAATTGCACTCGGACATCCGCTGGGAATGTCCGGATCACGCATTCTGATTGCTGCTGCAAATCAGTTACAGCGCACCAAAGGAAAGTATGCATTGGTGACCATGTGTATCGGAGTAGGTCAAGGATATGCCACTGTGATTGAACGCGTTTAATTCCAACCTCTTTAAAAAAATGTATCTCTAACATACGATGAAAAAACTCTTATTTTTGCTTTGTATCGGCCTGGTTTTTGCCTCCTGTAAGAAACGGGGGAAAGCCATTTGGGATACCGATTGGCAAGTTCCGCTTGTTCATGACAGCCTGACTTTGTCTGATCTGGTCGCAGATTCCTTGTTGACAGTCGTTGCAGGAAATTACGAGTTGGATATTGATGCTTCTTTGTTTGAGTTCAAATTGAGTGATTTTGTGGCTTTACCGGATACAAGTGTTGAGAATACTTTTCATGTTGCTATCAATATCCCGGCTAACCCGGGAGTTTCATTTGTGAATAGCGTAGAAGATCACGTGATCAATATGGGAGATGTACAGCTAAAAAAAGTCCGGGTGAAACAAGGCGGAGTACAGCTGAAGGTTTTTAACCCGATCGGTACGAAGACCTTTTTCACAATCGAACTGCCCGGAGTCAGCAAATATGGTGTTCCGCTGTCCCAGGAATTCATTGCACCGGCAGGAACTCAGTCAAATCCGGGAGTTGCGGTAGGTTTTGTTGACCTTGCGGGTTATGAATTGGATCTGACCGGTGAAAACGGAACATTGTATAACCGAATTCAATCACGGATGCTTGTTAAGTCCGATCCCAATGGACCTTCAGTGATTGTAACGCCGGCGGATATTATCAAGTTTCAGTTTACAATGAAAGATGTGCAGCTGGATTATGCCAGAGGTTATTTTGGAAATGAATTGGTTTCAGATACGGTGTATGCACAGATTGATGCGCTGAATAATATTACGACCGGAATGCTGGATGTGGACGCTATGACGTTTGACCTGAAGATCGAAAACGGATTGAAAGTCAACGGGAAATTTAAGATCAATTCCCTCAAAAATATCAATGCAGCCGGAAGTACCGTTTCGTTAACACATCCGAATATCGGAACCTGGAACACGATTAGCGCTGCTACGGGCTCGAATGGAAATATTACTCCGAGTAATACCACTTTGAGTTTTACTCCCGGAAACAGCAATTTCGAACAGTACGTTGAAAACCACGGAGCGAAAAATGAATTGAGTTTTCAGCTTCAAATGAATCCCTGGGGGAATGTTTCCGGAGGATGGGACGAGATTTACGACGCGCATCCTTTGCGTGTGAAGTTAAAAGGATTGTTCCCGTTAAATGTGGGGATGAGCGATTTGATTTTCCAGGATACCTTTGCATTGAGTTTGGTCAATGATCCGAATAAGACGAATGTAAAATCAGGTCAGCTTTGGGTAAATGCCATGAATGCCTTTCCGTTTGAAGGAAGCCTGGAGTTGTACTTGCTGGATGCGAACTTCCAGACAGTGGGAATTGTTTCCGGAACCAGCCCGATTCAATCGAGTGTATTCGGCGCAGCAGTTGACGGAATTATGCAGAAGAAAAGCGTGGTGTATTTTCCTGTTTCGGAAGCACTGTGCGACGATATCGGTCGGGTAAAACATTGTATGATCAAGTTGAAACTCAATACCTATAATGCAAACGGGCAAAATGTGCAGGTTTCTATTCCCGCAGGCGCATTTTTTAAATTTAAACTGGGAGCGAATCTAACGCTTGAAAATCACTTGTAATGAATCGATTAATTCTCACGATAAGTTCGTTTTTCCTGGTAATTTCTGCTGTTTTCGGACAATCTACTTTCCCTCTTTTCAGAGATAGTTTGCTGCAGACGAACCGGCTTAATTTTTCCGGAAATTTTGATGTTACCGGAACTTCCATGCGAAAAGAATTCCTCAACACACTGGCATTCGGTGGTTATATCGACTCGGAAATGAAGGACCGTACGCTGAAAGCTCATCGGGCAAATAACCGGATCGGAGCGTTTCTTAGCGGCGATATCAGTTATGTTTCAGGTGCAACAAGTTTGTTTAAATCCGGAAAGTATTCCTGGCTGGTAAAAGCCGGGTATTATGTTGTCGGAAATGTAAACTATACGAAAGATGCATTCAAAATGACTTTTTACGGAAATAGTTATTTGGGAGCAGATACGGCAAATTTAACCGGAACACGAATTTCAGGAATGCAGTTCCAAAAGGCCGGTTTTGGGTTTTATCATCGAAAAACAGGAAGTTCTCTTACTTTGAATCTGGTAAACGTTCAGAACCAGTACGGAGGTTATATCCGGAATGGAAAATGGTACCAGGGAGTTGATGCAGATTCTATTAACCTGAGATTGAACGGAGACATGACTTATTCTTCGGGAAAAGATTTCAGTAAAGGAATCGGTTTTGCAGTCGATTTTGATTTTTACCTGAAAGTTCCCTGGTTAAAGGATTCTGCAACATTCCAGTTTACGGTGCAAAACTTAGGAGCTGCTTACATGTTCAAACCTCAAACACGGTATTTTGCGGATTCTACCTACCGTTTCAGCGGTTTTACCTTTGATCAGATCAAACACAGCGGAAATATGTTCGGAGACGATTTTTCCTTATTGGATTCCCTGAATATTCAGAAAAAAGAAGTGAAACGCTGGGTCATGATTCCGGCATTTATTCAAATCTCCAAGTTGGTTGACCTGGAATCCGCTAAAAAATTACAGAGTTTCTTCGGAATCCGTTTTTACCCGACAATCGGCATTGTTCCCACCGGATTTGCAGGATTGTTTTATCGCTTTGTACCAAAGGTTTCTGTTTCTGCAAACGTGGCGTTCGGAGGATCTTCCATTGTTCGCGGAGGTTTGATGTTTGGATATCACGGAAATAAATTGGGAATTCAGTTAGGAACCGACGATATTTATGGTTTGGTATCTAAAAAAGGATTTGGTCAGTCAGCATTAATTCGTTTGTCATGGTTGTTTTAAGAAGTCTTTTCGCGATTTTGCTTTTGTTTTGCACCCTGGATGGCAAAGCTCAGATTTCGTTTAATCATATTTTCGGAGGAACCGGGTATGACCGTGGAGAAGGAATTGCCCAATTGCCCGACAGCTCTTACATTCTTACAGGAGCTTCTTCCAGTTTTGAAAGTGCTCCGTCCCAGGCATTTTTACTGAAATTGAACAAATATGGCTTCCATGTTTGGTCGAAAGAATACGGTGGAGCAGAGTTTGAAGAGGGCAGAAGAGTACTTTTTGTGCCGAATTACGGGTATTACATCGTCGGAGCTTCATCCAGTAATGGAACCGGAGGTTTTGACGGATATGTTGTTTTCACGGATTTGTCCGGAAATCAGCAATGGGAAAAATGGTACGACAAAGGCGGCTGGGAGCGTTTTCATGATGCGATTCTGATGCTGGATACCAGTATTGTGATGTTCGGTGAAACAAATGCCAATCCGGAGGAAACGGAAGATCAGTATGCTGTGCGGATTGATAAAGACGGAACGATTCTCTGGGAACAACAATTGGGCGGGGTAGGTGTAGACTATTTCAACAAAGGTTTAAAAATGACTGATACGACTTTCGCGGTGGTCGGAACTGCTTACCTGGCAGATTCTTTGAAATCAAAAGCGTCAATCGCTTATTACCATATCGACGGTTCTTTGATTTGGGACACGCTTGCAGGAAGAAATGGTGAGTACATTTTGAATGATGTTCAGTTTGTTTCCAATAGGTTGATGTGTGTAGGAGAAAGGTTGGAGACCGGAAAAACGGACAAAGACGATTACCAGATCTTTTTGACCGCAGACGGAGATTTTATTTCAGATGGCGATTCTTATTCCCAATACGATAACCGCTATGTCGGCTTTGTAAACTATACAGCTCCTCCGGGAGATAAATACTTTCTCGTTACCCAGGGAAATAATCCGTTGTATGACTTTGTGGGTGGTGAAGACTGTTACATTAACCGTTTCGCTGCTGCTTTTTACTGGGATGGATACGGATTGCCCTACAGTTCTTTGGGACAAGATCAAATCAATCAGATTATTCAAACCAATGATGGATATGCTGTAACGGTTGGTTTTCATACCGATCCGGGGTTCAGTACCGGAGGATCTTCCCTGTTTGTGGTGAAATTGGGTAATGACAATGCTTTTCCTTCGAATGGAAGTCCTGTTATTTACAGTATTTTGAGCGTAGAAAACCTGGAAAATAATCCGGATCTTTCCTTTTATCCGAATCCGGTGAGCAATTTACTTTACATTGATTCCAAAAGCACTTTCGACCGCATGGAAGTAAGTGATTTATCCGGAAAACAGATTTTTTCAACAGATCATCCGGTTAGCTCGATTGAAACTGCTTCGTGGAATTCCGGAACTTATTTACTGCGTTTTTCAGTAAATGGAAACTGGTATGTGCGCAAGGTGGTGAAGATGTAGCGGTTTGACTGGCTACAACTTCCAGAATAATAGAAATCAACACAAAAACCTACCCTGCCTAATGAAACAACTGCTTTTTTACGCATTTCTGATTTGGTTTCCAATCATTGGATTCTCACAAGATTCTTTGCAAAGAAAGAAGAAGGGGCTTTTTACATATGCATTGAGTGGATTTGTTTTTGATGGTAGTTATTATCGGACGGATGTTTCAGGAGATCTGACTTCCGATTATTCGTTTCTGTTAAAAAGCAAAACCCGGACAATGGTAACTATTAATTTTGCTGAATTCGAAATGCTCTATAAAGATATTATAGGAATTAGTGCTGCTTTCGATTTCACATCAAGATATGTTGACAAAGAAGGAATCCGGAAAGGGATTCAGGAGCAAACTCCGGATATGAAAGTTTCTATCCCTGAGAGTAATTATGATATGGGAATTGTACCCTTTAATGACAAGCTGAGTCTTTTTTCGATCAAGCTCGCTTTGGTCGGAAATATAAAATTCGGGAGATTTGCATTTCATCCTTTTTTCTCGCCAATGATCCCGATTTCAAAAAGTATGATTTCACTCTATGCGAATGCAGAGAATCCGGTAAATATGGTTGAATTTAAACGCAATTATTTTTTTGAAGAAAGAACTAAATTGGCGTTGAAAACCGGGTTTGATCTGCGTTTTTTTGTTGTCAGGGATGTATTATCAGTTGCTTTCAGAATAGGCTATGCTTATTACAAAGCTTCCGGATATGCAAAAACGGTTGATGAGTTTAAAGATGGAACTGAAATTGTGTCGAATTCAGCAACGTTTCAACGGAATATCAATAATTTGTATATCGGAGGGAATTTTTCAATTGTTTTCGGAAATGGTAAATGGAGATAAATAATGTATCCCTGCAAAATTGATATGAAAAAGTTTAATATTCTATTTCTTATTGTGCATTTTTCACTGGGAATATTTTGTATATCAGCACATAGTATTTACCGGGCCTCCATTTTTGAGATGATTTCAGGAAAAAGTATCGGGCTTTCCTTCAATTCAATATTTATGTTTTCAATATGTTTTTTCCCGTTTTACGTTGCTTTATTCACAGTGAAACCTGAAATAATTCGGGCAATGATTATTGTGATTTTGTTGATAGGGATTCTTTTAATAGTTCCCTGGATTTACTTTGATCCGGATCAGAATATGATGTAAACCCGGTTGCAATATTCTTCATTTAAAATACACACTCCTACCACACAAACGCCTCTTCGTGAAACCAGTTATCGTGAACGCGCAATGTTTGCTCGATCATATCCCGCACGCAGCCTTTTCCACCGAAATACGGTGATTGATAGTGCGAAACATGCTTGATCTCGATGGCTGCGTCCTG
>NZ_JASLCN010000422.1 GCF_030151805.1 Fluviicola sp. | reverse complement strand
TCACCTGTTTCCATTTCTTTACTGAGCCCAATCAAATTTGATTGATAATCACGCTTTAAGAAAAAATTAGTCTAATCTTTAATACTTCCGTTAAATAAGTATATATCTCCTTCAACACCATCAAAAATTAATTCATTCAATTCTTCAATTGTTTCATAATCATCAAAAAATTCACCCACTAAATCATACTTATCAAATCCTTTGTACCTCATAAAGGTAAAACTAAGATGAACATCATTATAATCATGTGAAAGATTTCGATTTGGCTCATCCGAATAATAAAAATCCTTGAACTTTCCTTTTATTCCAGAAACTGAAATTGATTTATTGAATTTAAAATTTTTCTTTTTGAAATAATGTAATTGGATTCTAAAGCTAGTTGAATCTTGTTCAAACACTTTTGATACTTCCACACCAACATCAAGAAATTCACGTCTTTTAATTGTTATTTTATTTTCAATTGCATCGTATTTCAGACTGAATAGTACTTTTTTAGTCTGAACATCCTTAATAATGTGTTCTAAAAAAAGACCCTTATTCTTCTCAATCTTCACCTCATACAGTTGCTTTTCTTTTGCTCCAAAATCGCAACTGCTCAACAAACCAAGTAATAATATTCCTATTATTTTTTTCATTGTGGATTTTTAACTATACTATAATCTTTGATTTCTTTCACATATATTTCAAGCGGATTAATTACATCGGAATCATAATAATCCGATGGCCAGGATTCAGCTTGATCAAAAAGCTCATCCAATTCATCTCCCCATTCTTTCGTATCAATCTTTGTGATCTTGTCAAACACATTTTTCTTCGTGTCAAAAATCACTGTAAAACTCTCAGAACTTGATGCACCATTATAAGTTGTTCCTTTCGAACCCGTGGCTCCAATTTCCGAATCCCCCATTTTAGCCTTCGCTGAAAGACCTGTACTAATCTGCTGTTCGCCTTCTGATGCTGTTAATGTGCACGTAAACGTTCCGGTTTCTTTATCATAAACAACCTCCCCGGCGAATCCTACTCCATTCACATTAGAAGGTTTTACCTCCGCTGAATAAGTCCAGGTACCATCCGTCCATTTAGTCGCCATTAAATTAAAGGTTATTTTCCCTAATTTATCATCCGAACCAATTGCATCTTCTTCCATTAATTTATAGGTATATTCCTGAATCACCGTATAATCTCTTGTTTTTGGAGTACTCTCTTTACCTTCAAGTTCGCCAAATGCAATTAATTTATTTTCCGAAAATGCATAAGAACTATTCCAAGGGAAACTTCTAAACATCGGATCAATTGCAAAGAACCTTCCAATTCTCGGATCATGCATACGGAACTCAAAATTGATTGAATTTCCACCTTCTTTAATCTCATCGTCCATTTCTTGACCTTGGAATCCGTATCTATAAAAATCTCCTTCAATACCATTTCTTTGTGGCAGCTTCATTCCAAACGGATAGTAATCTGAATAACTCTTCACATCTGCGGTAACAATATACGCATTATGTGCTACCAATTTGATGTTATCGAACTCATAAGTTAAGTTTGGAGCAGATGCTATTCCAATAACCCCATAAGTACCATCTCCTACAAACGAATAGGTGTGACTTCCTGAAGATGTTACTTCCTCCAACATTAAAAAAGTAGAATTCGTTGGTGATGAAACAACTACAATTGCAGGATACTCCGTATAACCGGCATCCGGATCTGTTTGTGGAGGTAAATTCGCATCCAAACTCAGTGTGTAAGTGACCCCTTGCTGGAAATAAGCCCACTTCATCATTCCGTAATAACCTCCTGGAGCTGCTCCTACATTCAAAAGAAGACTTCCTCCACCCGGGCTTGTTGTGACAGAATAATCGGAAGGCATCGGAGCACCGAATACCGCTTCTTCATAATGCCATCCCAATACATTTCCTGCCTCTGTAAACTGATCAAAGAAAACCGTTTCATCTCCCGATTCCTGGATCAATTTACGATCGGTTACTACATTCAATACGTTCCCCAAATGGTTCGCCAGCTCGTATTGCTTGTCCCCAACCTTGTTCAAAACTTCCAGGTTCTGATTAATTTTACGAAGAACCGATACGTTATCGATCTTGAATGTTCCTCCGTTATTCGAGTTCCCCAGGTTACGGATCGAAATCCGTGAACAGGTGCTTGTTGCCGTAAATGAATAACTGAAATGACCTGTAGATACCGGAAGGTTTTCTGAGTAAGTTGCCCCACCACAACCTGCCGGGTGCACAAAGAACATGATGTACAAGCTTTCTGCCAATGAAACATCAAAATCTGCATGGAACTCGTATTCTCTTCCTATTTCAGTCTGAATAAACAAATCGTGCTGCGCTGAACAAACATCCGTCACCTGAAGAGCTCCGCCTACGTTACTCATCGATACAGGAGTAGAACAGGTAGCCTGGCGCTGCCAAGAAGAACCTAAATTATTCTCACCAGAATTGAACTTTTGACCAAACTGCTCTTCCATATCATCAATGGTTTCCAAAGGATCGAAATGCTCCATCAGTAGATTCGCATCTTCCAGCCCCAAACGATTGGATCCGTAAATTCCCCTATCTGCAAGATACAAATTATTTGGTGATGACGAACTAGTCTTCTTACGCTCATAAGTACTCATTACGTTCCCTAAAGCATCTAAAACATAGAACATTTTTTCATAATTACCATTAGCATAATTGCCATTTACATCCGGGTGACTTACTTTTTTGGCAATACGACGACCCATTGCATCATAATCGAAATGAATAATGTCATTATTCGATTTATGAATTTCTTTCACTTTATTGGTTACCGTCCAAATAATATTAGTAATCCCTTCACCAACATCCTTCGTCAACTGACCGATTTCATCGTAATCATAATTCTCACTGTCCTGATCTCCAATATCTCCATAATCCGGATTGCCTGCTATCAAAGAATCATCTACAAAGGCAAGTCTATTCGTTGCATTCATGGTTGAATTATTGGATACTCCCGGAATGTAGGTTGGAGTAGGTACACTTCCTATCGGAAGAGGGTCTTTCTCAAAATAAGTATACTTCAGGTTATCTATTATTTTAGGAGCCGTCGGTTCATTAATTGCCTCGGAAGACCAGTTTTTCATTGTGAGAATATTTCCATTGGCATCATAACTGTATGCACTCTTATATCCTGATTCATTCTCAGTAACTACTCCATTTACGATCCCCATATAAGTTCCGGTCATACTGGTAGTACGATTCAACTGATCGTGTCCATATACTGTACGATGTGTTTTTTGTGCCACTTCATCGTAATTTGTCAAAGCTGTATACATTTCACGAACATTACCATTATACAAGGAAGAACCTGCTGTACCCATTGTAGAAGCTGTTGCGGAATAATTCAGCATCGAAGTATTTGAAGCATTGTAATCACCCGCAAAATAATGTAAACTATAGCCGTATACATCACGTCCTGCGTATCCGTTCAATCCTCCCAGACCATCACCACCCATCGTTGTCTGGCTGGCTATCTCTTCTCCATTCACTGCTTTTAACCAACCCTGGATCGTATAGGCATAATCCGAAGTTACCACTTTCTTATCTCCGGTCTCTGTTCGTGCTAAAGGTCCGTGATCGTAGTAAAAATACTTCGCATCTTTTTCATAGTAGAAATCATCTTTAGAGGTTTCTACATGTGTAATCCGGTTATCATCATCGTATGTGTAACGGTGGATAAACTGATCTGCTTGCCCTTTCTGGTAGGTTACCTTACGAGCATTTCCGCTAACCAGGTCAAAATCATAATGGATATGCTTAACGTGATGATTGAAATCCAACAAAGCCTGATCTGTATTCACCTGGATCAATTCCTTTACATTTCCGTGCACATCATAATCGTAGAAAGTAGCATTATTGTAAGTGTTCAAGCTTGCAGCATACGTTTCCTGGTAGATGATTCCTACAATGCGGTTACGTGTATTCAAAGGTTCATAGGATTCAAATAATGTGGATACTACAATAGGAGAACTTCCATCAAATGGAACCGTAATTCCTGAACCCATATACATCAATTCATCATAGATGGAACGTGTCACTTCCTTTCTGCCTGAAGACAGGTTATCCGGGAAATTCAAGGCATTCACTCCCGTAAGACCAACGTAATCAGTTGCACCATTTTTCAAAGTACCCCAATCACTAATGTTGTAAGCACTGGAATTTGAAATCAGTTCTCCAGCTTCTATTACCCGGCCTAATCCGTCATACTTCGTATAACTGAAACGTTGCGGGTTCATCGCCTTTTGCTTCGCATTCTGACTCAAAACCAAACGGCCCAAACGGTCATAAGCAAAACGGCTTTCTCCACCGTCAGGTGTGTTCTGATAAACCAGCTGATTCAAGGAGTTGTAATGATATACTGTATTCATACTATGTTCCGGTGCCTGTTTCACGAAAGTTGTCGGGTTAACATTATCTGTTGCCGAAGACATGGAAGCACGAAACGTATTTATTTGGTCGTTGGTCAGGGTATTTGCTTCACCTGCTTCCAAACGATCTACTCCTTGTGGTGGAACCGTTTGATTCAGGTTTCCTGCACGGTCGTAATAATACAAGGTATAATGATATTCCTTGTCCGAATGAGATTCTGTAAAGTTTTCAACCAAACTCGATAAAGCAGCCGATAAATAATCCTGCACAAATTTATTTCCTGCCTGGATCAAATACAAATCATACTGGTTCTGCTGGTTCACATCGGCTGCAAATTGTTCCCATTGGTTACACGGAGCTTCCGCAAACGGACCTGAAGGGAAACTAACTCCTGATGGATTTGCCGGACAAATCTCCGGGTGGGCAGGCATATAAATGGTTGATACATAAGTGTGCCAATCCAGTGTCCCGTTTGTTGGAGCACCAAGATAATCCAGATAAGCATATAATGCCGGATCGACATTTAAATATCCCAACGGAGTATTTCCAAACTGGGAAAGGCTCATATAACGTGGATCAGTGACCGAAGAGATCGATTGATTGTCCAGATATGCGATGTAGGTTGCCGAAATATAGGCATACCCGTTTGCACAGAACAAAGAATCACTTACCACATATTCTGACTCGAAAACAGCCGATTCCTCAGGGTCCGTGTAAGAGAAAAGATAATGCATATCACCGTAGTAACCATTGTATGCTTGAGAACAACTCACTGGCGGTACTATTTGCGGTAAACATTCCGTACAAGGTTTAACGTTCAAACAAGGTGCTTTGACAGTAACATTCTCTGTGCTACCATTGGACAAATGTCCTGTAAATGTAAAACCGTTAACTCCAAAAACAACATTGGATACTGCCACGAAGCTTGAACTACTCAGAATTCCGATTTCACAGGCATCTCTACGAGATCCTTCCACACAAGGTGTACCTTGTTGAATATGCTGAATAACTCGCGTACTCCCGGTAATAGTAACATTAGCAATCACAGGGCTGGAGAATGGAAAATAATCTTTGATCGCAACCAGCTCCGCAGGCTGGTTACCACAGATAATCGAAGGCTGTGTATAGATGTATGTCAGATAATCCGCTACTTTCTGTTCTGGTGTTTTTTCACTGCCACACGGACAGCTTAGATCCAAAACCGATGGTTTTACCCCCAGATGTTCATAAGTATATTCGCCTGAATAAGAATAAGCATATGGTGCTGAGGCATTTACTCCACTTACATAAACAGTTCCTCCTACAAGAGAGAACGATGTTATACTTGTTAAACTAGTTGAAAAACCTGGCAATTGGAAAACGAAACCATTCGTAGTGGAACCAGATCCCTGACCAAATCCCATCACTCCATTCACATTTGGTCCCAACCAATACGTAGGAGTTCCCGGAGTCATCCCTAAGTATTCCAACAATACTGAATTAGCGTATTCCGGATAGTTGGTGATATTAATCTGCGTAGGACTATAAAACACCCCATTCTCCATCAGCTTCTGCATCAAACCAAGCATCGCTGATTCGAATTTCTTTTCTTTCTCACATTCCGGATCCAGGTTGCCACCGTTCTGAGCGTATTCTGTCTGGCAGCCGTTCAAATCAATCGGGCTGTGGTAAGTAATTACATATTCTTCCGCAGTAGCCAAACTCGTTCCCGCTTTTACTAAAATCTGCACATCATAGGTTGTTGATGCTACAGGGAAACTATGGGAAACGCCGTAAATATGCCAGGAAGATCCATACGTTGACCAGTTAAACGGTCCAATTTGAGGAATCACAATCGTCTGAGTGGAAGATGGTGCTGTAGAGGTAAATTGAAGATTCAATGAACCAGAGGAAATCGTCGGTGTAACACTCATCGTTGAACCCGACCCAAGCGCAGAACCTGTAAGGGCTTTGAACATATCCGGAGTAAATGATCCAACAGCTGATAAATTACCTGAGTAAGTCAAAGCATTGGATCTCCCCTGGGCGTCCAGGAAACGTTCAAAATCCAATGTCAAAGGACAAAGTCCTGTAGACTCCCACATCGCATAATCTCCCTGGGCACTTAGCTCTGCAACAGCAACAGCATCTGTAAGGGATGGATCCGATAAAGCATCGAAGCGCGTAACACGAATCTGCTTGCTGTCATACTCCGATCCACGGAAATAACATGGTGTTGCAGTAACTGTCCAGACACCTCCTCCTGAAATCGGACCTGAATGAGGCGTTGTATACGTATTGTAAAACATTCTGAATACAGGGAAGAAATGCGCATTCTCCTGGAAACTAAGGAAAACTCCAGTATTTACGTTTCCAACTCCGATCGCTCCATTGAACTGCCCAACAGAAATAGAGACAGAAGCAGATCCCGGGATATCATACGAAAGGCTTTTGTGTTTGGTATACCCGTAAACATCCATCAATAACTGATTAATACGAAGTTTATACGAAACATAATAAGACTTGAAAGTCTGCCAGATTAAATCCTGTTGAGTAGAAAAAACAGGGTGTGTACCAATCGATGCCCACGTCATTGAAGCTGGTACCGACGCATTCTGGAACACCGTCTTTACTGCATAAGACAGCATCGACATTCCGCTGTTCTTGTAATCCAATAAAGCATCTTCCATCAGATCATTCTTCAGGGTAGTAGCATTTACGGCTGGAGTAAAGAACGAAGCCTGATGAGAAGTGATCCATCCGTGAGGGGAATAGGTCTGGTGGAAATAAGGATCGATTTCATACAATCCACCGTACGAACTCGACGGGTTTGGGATCAGATCAACCGTATAAAAATTCAGTCCGTCCAAAGTTGTTTCAAGGCTGTTTGCCTGTGCATAAGTCATTGCCTTATTCAAGATCAAATCATTGAACACTTCACTTGATACCATAAAATCTGCACTGGTAGTCGTAGATGTTGCAGGGATTTCCAATTCTCCTTCACATATTTTTTTCGAATAATCATAAAAATCATACTCCGGGTGGTAAGGCAAAAATACTTCCGACCACGTTGGCTCAAAGTAAGCAATGAAGTCTGTAACACTTGCCAGATACTGCGGACGGATATAGGATGCTCCGTTAATCACCACCAAACTTCCCGGAGAAGTAATATTCGGGCTATAAGATGTGATCACCCCTGAAGAATTGTAATTAATCGTAACAGGAATCAAGGAAGGATTGCCATTTTCATCCAGGTAAGGAGTCGCAGGAGTCTGCCAGTTACAAAGAGCACCCGAACCGTTTTTCAGTTTACTGGTAAGACTATTATTGAAGATACTCAAAACGTCTCCGGCTGTAGTACCTCCATACTGACCCTGTGGCTTCAGGTCGCCAAGCATACTTTCGAGGTAAACATCACAATTTGTCAGCGGACGGCATGGCTCAATACACTGTTCATATAATGCATCATACACATCATGTACTGCCTGTTCTTCGTTCGTATTTAATTCATGTCCTGCATCCAGCTCGGCCTGAGTGCGATAATCTGCCCAGGTTCCCAAGGCTTCCACACAGGCAGCACAGCTTTCATCACAATCAACTTCCAGGGTGTCTCCAAAGGCTTCCGGGCCTAAAATACAACCTGTTGTCGGACTCAGATAATGGGCTTTATAAGCCAATAAAGAAGCCTCATTAACCGTAATTTCTTTATAAACAGTATAGGAACCTTTATCCAACGTCACTGTTTCCAATAAATCTACAAAATCGGTAACTGTACTTGAGAACTGCTGCTCACCAACAGCTGTGTAAAGGTGGGTGAATTTCTCTTCTCCACAATCGTTCCGAAGACTTAGTTTCAAATCATAAACGAAAGGATAGTTAATTCCGTCCACTCCACAAGCTGCTGTAAAGTAACTCGACTGAGCCTTATACTCAAACGAGTAAACCGAACCGTTTTTGGCAACTGCGATCTGAGTACCGCTTTTCAAGCCGTCATTCAAACCTCCGAAACGACCCGTAACCATCAGATCATTGTTGTCATCAGGCGTATTCGGATCCGATTCGTTCAATTTACCAAGAATGTCAATCGTCAGATTCGCATGATTTGATGCTCCTTCCGAACCTAAACCTGAAAGCGGCAGATCTGCCGTTGCACTGGTAGGTTTATCTCCTGCCAAAGCAGTAGCAATTATTTTCCCGGACGCATCCAGGTAGGAAATACTTACCTGGCCATTTGCATCCACAATCATATTCTTCTTATAACGTTGTTTGTAACCAACTTTATATCCGAACAAACGGTTCAACTCTTCCTGAGCCGGCTGTAAATAATAGTAGATCGTTTGATGATTTGATCCGATTCCATGATCCTTTCCGACACCACTTTCACTTCTTAATCTTCCCGTATTATCAGGCGTATATTCAACCTGGGTAAAAGGATAGCCTTTTGCATCCGGAACATATTGCTGCCAATTGGTTTCACCTACATGTCCGCCGGGAGAATAATACCTGGATGCTCCACTGGTAGTACCCATTTCTCTTGCCTGGCTTGTTACACACGTGGAAGAAGTATCTTCCAGGTCAAAGTCTCTGTAACTGTAAGGAACCCCAGTTCCGTTTTTGTTGAGTTGCTCGTAATACTGAATGCCCGGATTTGCCTGTGGAACCGGTAGAATCTGGATCACACCACGCCCTTCATTGTCATAGACCGTTTCTCCAAC
>NZ_JASLCN010000420.1 GCF_030151805.1 Fluviicola sp. | reverse complement strand
CGTTGGATTTCACACTGTCCAACAAACTCTTCTGATAAGCAAGCATTTTCAGACGCAGCTTATTTTTCTTGTAGTATGATTTTAACAGCTCATCTGCACGTTCATAGTTTTGATTTACACGATGACAAGTGATCATCCGTGTAAACAGTGTTTCGTCCATACCATCGCCCTGCATGGTGTACAATTTCTCGTACCACTTGCTTGCCTTGGAATAATCTACTGTGTAGAAATAACTATTTGCCAGGTTACTGATCACCTCTTCGTCAGGCTCATTGGATTTCTTCAACTTCGAAACATACTTTTCATAGCTTTCAACCGCCATCGGGTAATTCAAACTAGCGTAGTATTCATCTGCCACGCGGGATTGAGCTTGTACTGAAACCTGTTGTAAAAAACAGAGTAAAAACAGAATTTTTTTCATAACTGATGAATTAAAAGAAACGTGGTGAACGAATGTTTTGAGTTTTATCAAACAAGGTATATCGGAAGATAATGTCATGAGAACCGTTGTTGTATTTTCTCAGTTTGGTAACCGAGAAATCGTACGAATAGCCTAAGAAAAAGGATTTCTTGAAGGTAATTCCCGCCAGGATACTTCCCGCATCTTTGTAGCGGTAAGCAAGACCAACGGTATATTTCTCCTGGATCAGGAAGTTGGCAGAAACATCCAATGTCAGAGGTGCACCTTGCACTAATTTTCCGAGAATCGCAGGTTTAAACTTCAGGTAATCCGTCAGATTAAAAACATATCCACCAATGAAGTACCAGTGAATAACTGAATTAATCGCAACTGTGTTTCCTGAATTATAGCGATCCGTTTTAATGAAACTTGGTGATGACAAACCTGCATACCAATTGTCTCCGTAGAGATAAAGCCCCGCTCCAACCAATGGTCGTACCCGGTTTTGAATATTATTCAAAAGTCCCGGATCATTTTCATTTAATACTTGTCCGGAAGACCAATTCACCGAAAGAACATCAATTCCTCCATTGATCCCGATCGACAATTTTGTTTTTGGAGACAGGTTCAAACGTACCGCAGCCGATGCATTCAAAAAGACTTCATTGGAAGGTCCCAGCCGATCTTTGATGGCGCTGAATCCTAATCCTATTCTATTTGAAACAGCTCCCTGGATCCCGAAATTCTGAGAATTCGGTGCTCCAGACATTCCGACCCATTGAGACCGGTGAATGAGGTAAGCTTCCAATCTGTTGCTGGTTCCGGTATATCCCGGGTTTACCGACATGGTGTTGTACATGTATTGGGTATATTGGACTTGCTGTTGAGCATGCAATGATGAAACGAGCATCATTGTAAGACCAATAAGTAATATCTGAGTATTCTTAAGTGCTTTCATGAGTTCTGATTTTTGCATTATCAATTAACGTTGTACATAAACCCATCCGACACTCTCGAATTCGGGGTTATTAATTTTCAAAACATAGTAGTAAGTTCCGGAAGGAATGGCATCTCCCGATCCGATTACTCCGGATACGTTCGCTATTCCGTTCCAGTTATTTTTGTATCCTGAAACTTCATAAATCTTGTTTCCGTAGCGGTTATAGATCGTCACCGAATTGTCCGGATAATTTTCAATGCATGAAATTGTCAGATTATCATTCATTCCGTCTCCGTTTGGAGTGATCTCATTGTAAACATTGAGACATCCCGGACTTGCTTCAACCGAAGAAGTATTGTTAATCGGATCAATGTCATTCGGGTTACCCGAAACAATTGTAGCGACATTCACGTAATTTCCGGTAGGATTTACTGTTACCACAATGGTTAATACTGCCGATGTTCCTGCATTCAAAACCGGGATCGTCCACAAACCATTTGTCGGATTGTAAGAACCGGAAGTTTGATTATGACTGTTATAACTGAATCCGCTTGGCATCACTTCGCTGACTTCCACGTTGGTAGTTGGCAATGTTCCATGATTTTCAACCGTGATGGTGAAAGTAATGTGCTCACCTACAAAAGGTGTATTGTTACTAACCGTTTTGGTAATCTCCAAATCTTCCCCGCCGCAGATAATCACTGTAACCGGAATACTCTGTGCTATTGAGACATTACATCCGCTCAACGTCTGGTAAGAAATTCCCAGTGAGAATGATCCCGTATTTTGCCACACAACCGTCACAGTCTGATCGGATGAGGTTCCTCCGGAAATAACCAGCCCTCCCGTAACAGTCCAGTTGTAATTGGTCATACCGGCTTGCGTTGTATAGGTAATCGTATCGCCTTTACACACTCCGGAAGTTTGTCCGCTAATTGTTGCCCCATTCGGACCTGTAATCACAACTGCTATTGCCAATTGCTGAGCACTTTCACAATTTGTCCCCACATTTGCAGCATAATAAGTCATTCCATTAACCAAAACGGTCGTACCGGGCAGCTGGTTTCCGGAAGCGTCATACCAGTGAATATTCGGTTGATTCACGTCCAGATCACTTACCGTTGCATTATCTGACAAACAGAAACTTTGAGTTGTATGACTTGTTGTCGGAGCAGGAACGTCTTCAATAACCGCATAGATCATCAATCGTTGTGTACTTTCACAATAAGTTCCCACATTCGCTGCATAATAGGAAGTTCCATTCACCAATAGTGTTCCCGGTGGAATCAGAGTTCCGTTTACCGGTTGGTCATACCAGGCAACATTTGGGTTATTAACTGCCAGATCATCTACTGTTGCGCTGTCTGACATACAGAATGTCTGGATAACGCTGGATGAGGTTGGCGCAGGTACATTTTCGAATGATACAGCTATTGCCACTCTCGTAACACTTTCGCAGTTTGTTCCTGCCTGTGCTCCATAATAAGTCATTCCGTTTACCAAAGGTGTTCCTGCCGGAATCATTGTTCCTCCGGACGGAACTGTATACCAGCTCACATTTGACGGAGTTACCTGCAGATCTTCGATCGTCGGGTTATTAACCGTACAAAATACCTGCGCATTGTTTGATGTTGTCGGCGCTTGTAATTCATCCACTGTTATGCTGATTGCAAGCTGTGCTGAACTTTCACATAGTACCCCTACATTTGTGGCGTAATACACCGAACCATTTGTCAATAATGTAGAAGGAGGTACCAGGTTTCCGGAAGCATCATACCAATGAACTACCGGTTCGTTTACCTGAATATCCGCAACGGTTGAAGAATCTCCGATACAGAATAACTGTTGTGTATTGGAGCTTGTTGGTGCCGGAACGTCATTCAGAACGACATTGATTGTCAGACTATCATAACTTTCGCAGAATGCCCCGACAGTTGTTGCATAATAAGAAGTTCCGTTCACCAACGGCGTTGTTGGAGCTAACAAAGTTCCTCCACCCGGTGCATCGTACCAATGAACGGAAGGTTCGTTAACTTGTAAATCGGCAATTGTAGCTGAATCGGCAACACAAAATGTCTGATTGGCATTTGCCGTTGTTGGAGCAGGTTCGTTATTGAGAACAATGGTTGCAACTCCTAAATTTCCCGGATAATTGACACACTGTGTAGCCGAATCACTTACCGATAAATACACATTTAAAGGTGACGATGCCGGTACTAATCCCGTTATCGTTAGTTCACCATTCGCATTGATAGAATAAACAGCACCATTCACCGTCATTCCATTCGTAATCGGCTGTGTAGCGGCATTATCCAGATACCAGGAAAATTGATTTCCCAGCGGACTATCCGGTGTTATAACAACAGTATGTCCGGGACAATAGCCATTGGGATTCAAATTCGGATCTATATCTGAAGGTTGTGGTGATTGTATAACGTTAATCGCAACTGGAGCACGAAGTGATTGATTCGTACATCCCGGACGCACTGCAGCGCAATACAAAACAGTGTCGTTGTAAAATGCCGGTGTTGTAAATACTCCACCCGAAGCAGAAATTCCGATTTCCGGGCCGGTTGCAGACGAATACCAGTGAATTTCCATTCCAGGCTCTAAGGCCGTTGCAACTAACTGAGCCGAAGTACCGGAACAAATCGTATCGTTCGAAACGGCAACCTGGAAAACCGGAGCTGCTCCGACCTTAAATACCTCCTGGAAGTTTATAAACTGACTGACGTTGAGTCCGATGATGGAATTATAGCTTAATACAATCCGATCGACCGGCACACCGGGCTGCAAATAAATCGTTACAATATTACCGTTGACCAGGGAGTCTGTCATCGCACTGTTCAACAGGTTCGTAAGAGTTTCCGAATATTGGGTTACGGCACCGTTTTGAGCACGGAATGAAATTTGTCCGCCGATATTCAATAAGGCCAACTGAGGATTTATCTGAAAACGAACTCCGAAAACATCCGACGGAAGTGATAATCCTTCGAAGTATACTTTTTGTTCAATAGAAGCCGGAAGAGATAAAACGCCCAAACTTAACTGTGAACAGGAGTTCATATTTTGGTCAACCGTTAAATGGATATTGTTCGCTCCGGCTCCTGCCAGCTGAATCAAATCCAGGTTTAAGCCCGTGGCATCATACGATGTATAGCTCGGAACGCCGCAATCGACACTTCCGTTTACATAATACGCTCCGAAAACGCGGAACTTCTTCATCGTTGACAAACCGATCAATGATCCCAACTGATTGGTAATCCGGATCGAATTGTACGGTTGATCAGGAGTAATCGCTATAAATGTTTCCGCATAGCGATTGACAACAATCTTCAACCGTTCACCCGAAAATTGAAATGGCAGCCAGGAACTGCCGGAAAGAACCGTTGATCCGTTGTTTTTTACCTGAACCACGAATTCCTGGTTCCCGTTCAATGCAACTCCGACGGTCGTCGCAAGCAGATCTCCGATGGATCCTCCCAAAAGAGAGTGGAGAATGTCATCATCCATTTCAACTTTCACGTAAGAAGTTTTGTTCGCCGGAACCGTTCCCGGAAAACGCACTTCGATGTATCCCGAATAGGCACCAATCCCGAGAAGCAAGCCTGAATTGGCCCGAATCTCTGCAAAGGAGTTCAAATTCTGATCGACTGCAAGTGCCGGATTGTCCACTTCGGAACTAGTTAATACTGTGTCTGCAAAAATGGTAGTTTGTGCATAAGAATCCGCAGGTAATGTCTGTCCTGCGAATAAGACCCCGGTATAAAACAATAGTTTTGCCCAAGAGCTTTTCAGTGATAGTGTTTTTGCCTTCATAATGAGTAGTCATTATCGGATGCAGATTTTGCTCTACATCAGTAATACAAAGTATTTCAAATGTAATTGAGAGCACACAAGTATTCAAAGTTCAAAATGTTCAAGTTGTTCAAAGTTTTTCCCCGGACATGCAGATTCATATCAACATATTGTTATTTTTATAGTACTAAGACCATTATTTATGCATTTCATCAAGACCGACCTGGACTCTCTCCGGAAGGACGTCTCGAACGTTTTTGGAAAAGAGATCCGCTACACCTCTGATACTGAAGAACTATCAGAAGAAATTTACAAAACTACCTCCAGAAAAATTTCTTCCACTACCATCAAACGATTTTGGGGACTGGCAAATTACAAGGGCTCCTTTGGCACTTATACGCTGGATAGTTTTAAGCTGTATATTGAACTTAAGGAGAGCAATCACAAAAAACAAGACCTGATAAGTATTTTATCTTATGTGAGTAATTCCTGCATTTCAGCAACCTTATCCGGCGTCCATAAATCCGGAAAACTGCTCAAAAGATCCTTTTTCGAAACGTACATGGACTCCTTTTTTCAAAGTGGAAAACCCCTGGGTGGTTTGATCGCTCCCGGAGGATATGGCAAGTCCTGCATTTTTGTCGATTATGTTACTTCATCGGAGAATAATGACCGGGAGAATTATTATGTGACTTCTTTGATGGCAAAAGAATTCGAATTGCTCTCAGAAATCCACAACGCACTCGCCAGAGGAGAACTTCAGGACAAACAAATTTTGTTGTTCATAGACGATATTACCGGTACCACTTTATCAACGGAAGACGTTAACAGGATGATTCATCTGCTGACTTCTCCGGTCATTTTGAATCCGAATCAACAGAATCTCCGGATTTTGTTCAGTACGCGATCTGCAAGCTGGAAATTTCTCCTCGCACCACTATTTACTCCCGACATCATTGCCCATTCCGTATTCGGAATCAGTGAAAGTACGTTGGTAGACAATTTTTCGAATGTCCCTTCATTAAGTCTGAGTGAGATCACTCAATTTTCCCATATTTTCTTTGAATCTCAGCACACGGATCCCACTTTAAAGAGTGAAATCCTGGATCAAATGGAACTTTCCGAGGATGGGCTCACCGATGTTCTTGCCGTTCCGCTCTATTTAAAACTGTTTCTGGCCCGATCCTTAAACGGGCAGGTTCACGACGAATTTTCGCTGATTGTTGAATTTTTCAAACTCAATATTTTCGATTTGCCTGAATCTGAATGGTACCAACTGATCTTAGACACGTTTTTGCAGCACTGCGATTTCGGGAAAAGTGGCAGGAGAATTCCTAAAAACATCCTGATGCCGCTGCTCAATCAAAACAAAGAAGCTTATCTGGATCTTTTGAGAAGCGGTGTACTGATCGAATCAAGCGGAAGAACCAAATATTCCTTCAACCAAGTATTTGTTCAGTTTTCAAATTCCAATTATTTGGAAGTATACGTGTTGCTGCGTTATTTATCACGCCACGCAGATCCCGGAAAAGAATTGCTTGAAGAAATCATGCAGGATTTCAATGATTCGGGAATGAAGTTCTACCTGATCAAGTGGCTGCTTTACGTACTCTTTGATCTGAAACTCGAAAAGGTCATTACCGAAATCTTCAATTACAAGCTGAACACTGAAAAAAACGACATCCTGGAACAAAATCTCATGGTATTCAACCACGTAATGAGTATGCAAATGCGTAAAGATCCGGAATTTGCAGATTTGCTGCTTCAGGAAATGGCAAAAAATAAAAATTGCCACCGCTACTATTTCGAGAAATGTGTTGATCTGGATTACCTGACAAAATATTACAAAAAAGGACTTACTTATTACCTGAAAGAAGCCCGCGAACTCAAATCTCAGATCCGGGGAAATCATTTATTATTCCTGGAAGGATTCCTGACAAACAACACAGCACAATGTAAAGAAACGGTTTCTTACATCCGGAGTCAGAAGGAACATTGGAAGAAATTAAAAAGCTCTCCTTACGCCTGGGCCATCAAAAGTGATTTGCTGTATTCGACTTACTTTGAGAAGAAAGCCAATTATCCGGTTTCTGACTTACTCAGTATTTCTGAAGAAATTCTCCGGTCAAAGGAACCCGTTATGAGTGATTTCCTGACTTTTCAATGGATGATTATGGAAGCACTGATCTGGGTGAACCGGAATGAAGAAGCACTCCTGCTTGCAGCATATACGGAACAGCATTACCGGGCTCTTCATAATTATAAGAACACCGATCCTTATTTCAATTTCATGCTCTACAAGGCATTTGCCTTGCTCAGAACCGGAAAAGCGCATGAAGCAGAATGGATCTTCCGGGGATTGGATCCTTCAATGACGTATATCGTATACACGAACAAGAAACAATACTCATCGCTTCAGTATCAGCTATTGAAGCTCGAAATGATCAAGCATAGTTCCGAAGGAAATTTCGAAGAACAAAAAGCGCAATGTCTGAAAATTGCTCATAATTTGGGGTATACATTCTTCATTGAACAGATAACAAACATGTAAAACAGGGATTTATGATCAACGTATTGCTTTCGTTAAGATTTCTTAAACCCTCTCACGAACAAAAATTAGTGGTATATTCGCTTAACATTATAAACTTAAAAAAATGATCGCTGGACTTATTATTGCGGGTGTTGTATTGATTTTAATCCTTTGGTTAGTTTCTATCAACAACCGCCTTGTTTCACTGAAAAACAACCGCGAAAGCGCTTTTGCCGACATCGACGTGCAATTGAAACAACGTTATGATTTGATTCCTCAATTGCTTGGGGCAGTTAAAGGATATATGAATCACGAAAGTGAAGTGTTAACGCGTGTAACTGAGGCTCGTTCCAGATGTTTGCAGGCAGGAACTATTTCTGAAAAAATCAACGCCGAAAACAATTTGGGTGCTGCTTTGAGTGGATTGAACATTCAAATTGAAGCTTACCCGGATTTAAAAGCAAACACGAATTTCATGAATCTGCAAAATGAGATCAGTGATATTGAAAACAAACTGGCTGCGGTTCGTCGTTACTTCAACTCTTCTACCAAAGAGTACAATAACGGTATTGAGCAATTCCCAAGTAACATCATTGCAAACTTCAAGAATTACAAAACAGAACCGATGTTTGATTTGGGAGTTGAGCAACGTCAAACGCTTGACAAAGCACCGGAAGTTAAATTCTAATCGATTTTAATGGCAGCTTATATTGGTCTTCACGAACAAATTCGTAGCAACAATTTAAAATCATCTTTGATATTGGCTGGATTCCCGTTCCTAATTTTAGCGGGAGTCTATACCTTTTTCTTTTTCATGATGGGTGGAAAAGAACACATTGATCAGGTGAACCAACGATTCATCACAACGATTCCTTTCGTGATCGGTGGTGTGCTGATCTGGTTTTTGATCGCTTATTTTGCAAACTCATCGTTGATCCAAATGGCTTCCAATTCGCGGCCTTTGGAACGAAAAGAAAACATGCGCGTTTACAACCTCACAGAGAATTTATGTATGTCTGTAGGGATGAAAATGCCACAACTATTTGTCATCGACTCTCCTGCATTGAATGCCTTTGCGAGTGGAATCAATGAAAAAAGTTATGCTGTAACCCTCACAACCGGAATCATCGATCATTTGAATGATGATGAACTGGAAGGTGTCATTGCCCATGAACTTACCCATATCCGCAACAAGGATGTTCGTTTGCTGATCGTTTCCATCATCTTTGTCGGAATTCTTTCTTTCGCAGTAGATATCTTATTGCGAAACCTGCTCTGGGGAGGAGGGAGAAGAGACAAAGAAGACAATAAAGGAGTTTTGATTGCGCTGGTTATTTCAGCCGTAGCATTGTTATTGTCGGTACTCTTCAAGTTCGCCTTATCCCGGAAAAGAGAATACCTGGCAGATGCAGGTGCCGTTCAATTGACCAGAAATTCGCGTGCTTTGGCTTCTGCCCTTCGTAAAATCTCCGGTCACTCGGAAGTAAATTCCGTAAGAAGTGAAGATGTAAAGCAAATGTTCATTGAACACAAAGCATTGGACGGAGCAGGATTTGCAGGTTTGTTTGCTACGCATCCTCCTATTGAAAAACGCATTGCTGTTTTGGAGCAGATGTGATCATGAAACCAGAAGTAAGTATGATCAGCATTCAATTGTCATAATTGGCTGTTTACAGTTACTTATTTTGTATACTCTTTATAATTGCGACGATTATTCCCATGCATACGAGAAGAAGAAAAATTCTGCTGTTAATGCATCTGATTTATTAGATTGCAATCAAATTCGATAAGGTATTCGCACAACAGCATTTTCTTTAAATCCCTTATCGCCACTGGGCTAATAGGTACAACTTGCCCCGCCACTGCGGGATGTCTATCCGTCTTTTCTGCTTTGGAAAAAGGAAGAGGAAACTAAATCCTGACAATCAGCTTCACATTAAACCTCCGCTGCGTCAGATAATTCGGAATCGAATA
>NZ_JASLCN010000365.1 GCF_030151805.1 Fluviicola sp. | reverse complement strand
CTACCGATATCTGGTATCCGAGTACGGACAAGGCGAAACCGCAAAAAGGCTGGCAGGCAAGTTTGGGCTATTTCCGGAATTTCAACAAAGACAAATGGGAAACCTCGGTCGAGGTCTATTACAAAAAGATGGAAAATGTCATTGAGTTCAAACAGGGAGCTTTACCGACTGACAATGTCAATGACAACACCGATAATTTATTGGTTTACGGAACGGGCTGGAGTTATGGCGCTGAATTTTTCATCAAACGCACATTCGGAAAGTTAACCGGCTGGATCGGTTATACGCTTGCAAAATCGGTGCGCTACTTCCCCGATATCCAGGACACCAAATATCCTGCAAAATACGACCGCAGACACGATTTGACGCTTGTGGGAACTTACGAACTCAACAAACGATGGACCTTCGGTTTCTCATTCATTTATGCATCCGGAAACACACTGACTTTGCCAAACAGCTGGTATTTCAACAACCAGGATTTGCTATTCAATTACGGCCCGAGAAATTCTACGCGAATGGCTCCGTATCACCGCCTGGATATTTCTGCAACCTGGTACGACAAACCAACCAAAACGAAGATTGATAAAAAAACGGGCGAGAAAGTTGAAATTCAGAAGAAATTCCGCCAGAATGTGGCTTTCTCTGTTTACAATGTTTACAACCGCGCCAATCCTTATTTTTTGTATATTGATAACGATGGAAACATCACTTCGAATGATTTTAAAATTTCAGTCAAGCAAGTGTCATTGTTTCCTATTTTACCGAGTATCACATGGAATTTCGAGTTTTAAGTCTTTTCCTCCCTTTGATCGTTCTTCTTTCGGCTTGTACCAAGGAAGTGAAAATTGATATTCCCGGATACGAAGAAAAAATCGTGGTCGACGGACGCATTGAAACCGGAATGCCGCCCATTGTACTGTTATCCAAAACCCAGGATATTTATTCTCCGACCACGCTGGATGCTTTTTTAAACGGCTTTCAATCCGGGGCAACTGTCACTGTTTCGGATGGTACAACGACGGTCGTTCTGGACGAAATTTGCTCGGATAATCTTCCTCCCGGAACCGAAGCCATGGCAGCTGCTTTGTTCGGAGTTCCGCAGGAAGAATTGGCCAATTATCACCTTTGCGCATATTCGACCTTTAACACTGCTATTTGGGGACAAGTCGGAAAAACGTATTCATTGAAAGTGGAATTGAACGGACAAACCTACACTTCCAGTACACAAATCGTAAATCCCACTCCACTCGATTCTGTTTTCTGGGTTCAGGATCCGGGCGCAAATCCCGGATACGGATTTTCCTGGGCAACGTTGTCCGATCCCGGAGGGCAATACGATGCCTATATGTGGGAAGTAAAACGCGTTAACATGGTCGACGGGGTAACAAAAGACCCGAATTTCAAAGCTACATTCAGCCCGGTAATCGACGACGAGTTTTTCAATGGTCAAACGTTCAACTTCTATTACGAAAACCCATTCACCTGGAACGATAATTCTGTTGCAGATAAGAACAAAGGCTATTACAAAGAGGGAGATTCGGTCGCTATCAAGTTTTCAAAACTGGACCCGACGGTTTACAACTTCCTGGAAAAAAAGTACATGCAGCTTCAAACTGCCGGAAATCCTTTTGCAGCACCAACAACCATTCCAACAAACATTCAGGGAGGAGCAATCGGACTTTGGGCAGGCTATTCACCGTCGTTTGATACACTTTATTGTGTTCCTTAGTGTTTTCAATAGTTCAATTCCCGATCGCTATCGGGATCAATAGTTCAATTAAAACTATTTCCTATTATCACTTTGTTTTAACTCTTTTAACCTTTTGAACTTTTCAATGAGAGGAGTTATTCACGAAATTTTGTTATTTTCATTTTTGATTTTGACGTCCTGAACTGACCGATAGATGTTACCTTTGTATGATGAAACAACAAGAAGATTTCATAAACGTCCGTAGATTAATCCAAAGCAAAAATCCGCGTTTAATCAAGTGGATTCCGGGCTTTATTATTCGCTACCTGGAGCGGATTCTTCATCAAAAAGAAATCAATGACTTCCTGAATACGCATGATTCCAAAAACCAGGATTTTTGTAAGGAAGTATTGGCTGAGATTGGTGTGACTTATTCCATTTCGGGAATCGAGCATATTCCTAAAACCGGAAAATGCATTGTTGTGATGAATCATCCGCTCGGTGGAATGGATGCCATGGCGCTTGTAGACGGTTTACGTGATCACCGAACGGATATCAAATTCATCGTGAATGATTTGTTACTGAACCTGGATCCGCTGAAAGAAATTTTTGTGGGTGTGAACAAACACGGGAAAACCAAAAGCAGTTCCCTGATGCAGGTCAACAATCTGTTTGCTTCCGATCAGTTGGTCTGTGTATTCCCTGCCGGATTGGTCAGCCGGAAAAGAAAAGGTGTCGTGAAGGATCTGGAATGGAAAAAGACTTTCGTAAAACAAGCCCGACAAAATGATCAGACAATCGTTCCGGTACATATCGACGGTGAGTTGTCAAACTTCTTTTATCGTTTGGCGAATTTTCGTACATTTCTGGGAATAAAGGTCAACATCGAAATGTTGTATCTTGCAGATGAAATGTTTCGTCAAAAAGGAAAACACATTCAATTTACTGTTGGAGAACCCATTGAAGCAAAAACACTAGACACAAAAACATCCGATGTGAAATGGGCCGAATGGTTCCGCAATCACATATATACATTGAAGAAATAAACCATATGAAGCCAATTATACCTGCTGTAGACAAAGAACTCATCAAAAAAGAGCTTGCTGAGGCCGGAATGATCCGCACCACGAGAAAAGGTGAGAACGAAATCTATTTTGTCAATATTCATAATTCACCCAATGTTGTCCGCGAGATCGGTCGATTGAGAGAGGTTACTTTCCGTTTTGCAGGCGGAGGAACCGGTGAGGAAATTGACCTGGACGAATACGACACACAAGAAATCTGCTACAATCAATTGATCGTTTGGTCGCCGGAAGATGAGGAAATCATCGGCGGTTACCGTTTTATTCTTTGTGATCAAGCAACCGACGGCAAAGGTGTCATTCATCTTTCTACAACACATTATTTCGATTTTTCGGAACGGTTTATCAAAGAATATTTGCCTACAACCTGTGAATTAGGTCGCAGCTGGGTTCAACCGAATTACCAGCCGGCACAGAATCCACGTAAAGGCTTGTTTGCCCTCGACAATATCTGGGACGGTCTGGGAGCTTTAACCATTACTTACCCGAACATCAAGTATTTCTTTGGAAAAGTGACCATGTACCCGAATTACAACCGGGAAGCAAGGGATTTTCTATTGCATTTCATGAATCATTATTTTCCGGATACGGAAAATTTAATGAAACCATACCATCCTTTGGTTTCGGATTACGATACCACTTTCGTCAAAGAACAATTGAAAGGTCTGGATTTCAAAGATGGTTTCAAGGTACTGAACAGCTTTGTGCGTCAACATGGCGAAAACGTTCCACCGTTGGTAAACATCTACATGCATCTTTCTCCGACCATGAAAACCTTCGGAACTGCTGTGAATGCGGAATTCGGGAATGTAGAGGAAACCGGAATCTTAGTAACGATTGCAGATGTTTACCCGGATAAAAAAGAACGTCATTTAACTTATTAATATCGTATGAATCACGAATTCGAACGCAGTTTTGTAAAAGATCTTGCTTCACTGGCGAAAGAAATTGAGCTCTGTGATGAAAACACACTTTTATGGCAAGTTCCTCCGGGAGTTACGAATTCGATCGGGAACCTGAGTCAGCACCTGATCGGGAATTTGAATCATTATATCGGCGCAACGATTGGTCATACGGGTTATGTGAGAAATCGCGAAGCAGAATTTTCAGAACGGTATTTTACGAAAGCGGAATTGATCGCTGAGTTTGCTAAAACTTCCGAAATGGTCCAACAAGTTTTGGGTTCAATCACGGAAGAACAGCTAAATGAAATTTACCCGTATGAAACCTTTGGTTATTCGATGACGACCAATCACATGATCACAAAATTGGCGAGCCATTTGGGCTATCACCTAGGGCAGATTAATTATTTGAGAAGGATTGCTCAGGGTTCAAAAAGTTAAAACAAAGTTCAAAGGGTTCAAGTAAATACTTCAATTTTGAAGTTTTGAACTTTTGAACTTTTGAACTTTTTAAACCAAATACGTTTCCCCGTCTTCCACTACTCTCACGTTTTCAAACACTTTGGATGCTTCTTCCTGGTGTTTCAAGCCATTGTCGTAGCGCGCGCTTAAATGTCCCAATAACAATTTTCCTACTTCTGCCTGTTTTGCGATTGTAGCAGCCTGTTCGGCCGTACTGTGAAAAGTTTGTTTTGCACGATCGAGTTTATCATTCAGGAAAGTTGCCTCGTGATAAAGCAAGTCTACCTGTTTGATATAATTCACAATTCGCTCGTCAAAAATGGTATCCGAGCAATAAGCGTATGATTTACTCGGCTTTTGAGGATACGTGTATTCTTCGAAATAAATTGTTTCTCCGGAATCCAGTTCCACATCCATTCCCTGTTTTAATTTCGGGATCAAAGTCAGTGAAAGTCCGGCTTCCTGGAAACGTTCCGCATTCAATTTCCGCTCTTTGATTTTTTCTTAGATCAAAAAACCGTT
>NZ_JASLCN010000359.1 GCF_030151805.1 Fluviicola sp. | reverse complement strand
TATTCGCTCCAAAAATGTTTAATAAATTCATTCATAGACCTGTTTTAGCGATTGTGCTATCATTGGTCATCATCTTCATGGGTGTACTTGCGATCAGTGGTTTATCCACATCGCAGTTCCCAGAAATCGCACCTCCCACCGTTATTGTACGGGCATCTTATCCGGGAGCAAGTGCCAAAGTATTAACAGAATCCGTTTTGATCCCGTTGGAACAAGCCGTAAATGGTGTTCCGGGAATGAAATACATGACTTCCGATGCAACCAGTGCCGGTGAAGCAAACATCCAGATCGTATTTAACCTCGGAACCGATCCCGATCAGGCATTGGTACAGGTAAACACGCGGATTGCACAGGTATTGAACCGTCTACCGGTTTTGGTACAACGTGAAGGGGTTATCGTAAACCGGATTATGCCGAGTATGTTGATGTACGTTAACTTGTACAGTAAGGATCCGAAGGCCGATATGAAATTCATTTTCAACGTTGCCGGGGTAAACATGATTCCTGAATTACAACGTATCAACGGTATCGGACAGGCAAGTATCTTAGGTAGCCGCCAGTATGCTATGCGTATCTGGCTGAAACCCGACCGGATGCGGGCTTACAACATTTCTACCGATGAAATCATGGAAGCACTCAACACACAAAGTGTGATCGGTTCTCCGGGAAGGATTGGTCGAAGTGACGGTAAACGTGCCGAAGCCCTGGAATATGTATTGACCTACAAAGGTCGTTTCAATGAAGCAGACGAATACAAGAATGTCATTATCCGCTCCAATCCGGAAGGTGAAATTCTACGTTTGAAAGACGTTGCAGAAGTAGAACTCGGTAGTGAGTACTACGATATTTACTCCAACAAAGATGAATATCCTTCTGCGGCAATTGTATTGAAACAAACTTATGGAAGTAACGCAACCGAAGTCATTGAACGCGTAAAAGAGAAACTGGAAGAACTGAAAAAAACATCCTTCCCTCCGGGAATGGAATACGAAATCAGTTATGACGTTTCGAACTTCCTGGATGCATCCGTGGAAAAAGTAATTCACACCCTGGGTGAAGCATTTATCCTCGTTGCATTGGTCGTGTTCTTATTCCTCGGTGACTTCCGCTCTACCCTTATTCCCACAATTGCCGTTCCGGTTTCCTTAATCGGAGCCTTCATGTTCATGCAGTTGTTCGGATTAACAATCAACTTGATTACCTTATTTGCCCTGGTATTGGCAATCGGTATTGTGGTCGATGACGCCATTGTCGTCGTCGAGGCGGTCCATGCCAAGATGGAAGAAGAACATCTTTCGCCTTACATGGCCGTGAAAAAAGTACTCAAGGAAATCAGTGGTGCCGTTATTGCCATTACCTTATTGATGACCGCCGTATTCGTACCGGTAGCATTCATGACAGGTCCGGTAGGTATTTTCTACCGACAGTTTGCAATTACCATGGCAACTTCCATCGTACTTTCCGGTTTGGTAGCCTTGACACTGACTCCGGTTCTTTGCGCCATGTTGTTGAAAAACAACCACGGAAAACCACGAAAAAGAACTCCGATCAACCGTTTCTTAGACTGGTTCAACAGAGGTTTTGAGAAATTGACAGGAAGTTATGTCGGATTGTTAAAACGTATTGTAAACCGAAGATTGGTCACATTCATCATCTTGCTGGCATTTGGTTTGGGAATCTTCGGAATAAGCGAAAAGCTACCTTCCGGTTTCATCCCGAGTGAAGACCAGGGAATGATCTATGCCATTATTCAGACACCTCCGGGATCAACCCTGGAAAGAACGAATGATATTGCACGTAAACTACAGGCGATTGCAGAAAAAGTACCGGGTATTAAATCGGTTTCTGCCCTTGCAGGTTACGAGGTTTTAACCGAAGGTCGTGGTTCCAACGCCGGTACGTGTTTGATCAACCTGGATCCATGGTCGGAAAGAAAGCACAACGTTCAGGAAATCATTTACGAACTGGAAGAAAAAGCGAAAGTCATTCCGGGAGCAACAATCGAGTTCTTTGATCCGCCGGCAGTTCCGGGTTACGGTGCTGCGGGAGGTTTCTCACTTCAATTACTGGATAAAACCAATACCGGTGATTACCTGGAACTGGAACGTGTAAACACGGAATTCATGAATGCATTGCGCAAGCGAAAAGAAATCACCGGTTTGTTTACGTTCTATAGTGCGAACTATCCGCAATACGAACTTCAGATCAACAACGATTTGGCAATGCAAAAAGGAGTTTCCATCGGAAATGCGATGAATACACTCTCCATTTTGATCGGTAGTACCTACGAATTAGGTTTCATCAAATATCAGCGTTTCTTCAAGGTGTTCGTTCAGGCTTCTCCGGAATACAGACGACTGCCGGAAGACATCATGAAATTGTATGTGAAAAATGACCGTGGAGAAATGGTTCCGTTCTCAGCCTTTATGAAGATTGTGAAATCACAGGGAGCGAATGAGATCAACCGTTACAACATGTATACAACTGCTTCGATCAGAGGGTCTGCGGCAAAAGGATACAGTAGTGGTGAAGCAATTAAAGCCGCACAGGAAGTTGCCAAAGAAACCTTGCCCAAAGGGTATGATATCGACTGGGGAGGACTTTCGAAAGATGAAGTAATGCGTGGAAATGAAGCCTTGTATATCTTCATCGTCGTATTGATCTTCGTTTACTTCGTACTCGCAGCGCAATATGAAAGTTTCATCATTCCATTGGCGGTAATTTTCTCACTTCCTGCCGGAATCTTCGGGTCCTTCTTCTTATTGCAGATGATGGGATTGGAAAACAACATTTATGCCCAGGTAGGACTCGTCATGCTCGTCGGGCTCCTCGGTAAGAACGCCGTGTTGATCGTGGAATTTGCCATGCAGAAGCACCACGAAGGTTCTACCGTTCTGGAAGCAGCGATCGAAGGTGCGAAAGTGCGTTTCCGTCCGATCCTGATGACCTCTTTTGCATTCATCGCCGGATTGATTCCGTTGGTTATTGCAACTGGTCCGGGAGCAATCGGAAACCGTACAATCGGTGCCTGTGCACTGGGAGGAATGCTCTTCGGAACCATTTTCGGAGTAATCATCATTCCGGGTCTGTACTATATTTTCGGTTCACTTGCAGCTGGACGAAAACTAATTAAAAACGAGGATGATAGTTCTTTGACAGAAGACTTCGTTCATGCAATTGACAATTTTCCAACAACCGATGAAAGTAATGAAGATGAGCACTAAAAAAAGACTGGGCAACTGGCTCATAATTGCCGGTCTTGCGGTAACCATTGCAGGATGTAAGGATCTGAAACTGGTTACAAAAACCGAAAACACATACACTCCTGCGAACTATCAAGGCTCGCAGCAGGATACACTCAACTCTGCGAAAACGCATTGGAATGAGTTCTTCAAAGATCCTTATTTGATTTCACTGGTTGATACCGCTTTGAAAAACAACCAGGAGTTGAATATCATGATGCAGGAGATTACCATTGCCAAAGCAGAAGTGAGAGCTAAAAAAGGGGAATTCCTGCCATCTGCAAACCTGCAGGTTGGTGCCGGAGTAGACAAAGTCGGAAGATACACCCGAAACGGTGCTTTGGAAGCCAACAATCAGATTGCTCCGGGAAAAGAATTTCCTGAACCGATGTCGGACATGATCGTGGGAGTCAATGCTTCCTGGGAAATCGATATCTGGCGAAAACTGCGCAATTCAAGAGATGCGGCGGCGAATCGTTACCTGGCTTCCGTAGAAGGGAAGAACTTCATGGTAACGCGTCTGGTTTCCGAAATTGCCAACTCGTATTACGAATTGGTTGCTTTGGATAACAAGCTTGAAATTTTGAATCAGACGATTGAAATTCAAAGCAATGCCTTGCAGATTGTCAAAATGCAGAAAGTTGCCGGAATGGTTTCCGAATTGGCAGTGAAGAAGTTCGAAGCGGAGGTTTTGAAAAACCAAAGCCACATGTACTATATTCGCCAGTCAATCATAGAAGCTGAAAACAAGATCAATTTCCTTGTCGGACGATTCCCGCAGCCCGTTCAGCGAAACTCAAAGAATTTTACGGATTTGGTTCCGGACACGATTTACTCGGGAATTCCTTCTCAACTTCTGCAAAACAGACCGGATATCCGGAAAGCAGAATTGGAATTGGTTGCAACCAAGTTCGACCTGAAAGCAGCAAGAGCAGATTTCTATCCCTCATTGCGACTAACCGCAGGTGCAGGATTTAACGCTTTCAACGTACAGTATTTCATTAAAGCTCCGCAATCATTGATTTACAACATTGCCGGAGATCTGGTTGCTCCTTTGATCAACCGAAATGCGATCAAAGCAAAGTATTTTTCTGCCAATGCGAAACAAATTCAGGCGGCTTACAATTATGAAAAGACGATTTTGAACGGTTACATTGAAGTCACAAATACGCTTTCAATGATCAGCAACCTGAAAAAGAGTTACGATCTGAAAACACAGCAAGTACAGGCTTTAACGCAATCCATTACGATTTCCACCAACCTGTTCAGTAATGCACGTGCAGATTATATGGAAGTATTAATGACACAACGCGATGCCGTTGAATCAAAATTTGAATTGATTGAAATGAAACAGCAGCAACTAAGCAGCTGGATTAGTATGTATCAGGCATTAGGAGGTGGTTGGAAATAACAATTGACAGCACCCCCTTATTTCCGGAAGGCATTCGTTAGTAGCGAATGCCTTTTTTGTTGTATGAATAGTTTGAAATACGCACTCAACTGATCAATTAAAAATGTGTGAAATCCGCTACTGAGAAAAAACAATCAAAAAATCAATTTCCACAATCAAAATCCGGTATTAAACCAATAATAAAGCATCAATATACCGTAGATAAAGCTTGAATAAGGCATAGATATAGCGATGATTGTACCTAATTATAACATTAGAAAGAGTTATTTTACACTACCATTGCCCATTGCCTAATCACTATTGCCTGATAAACTTCCCTTCCTGATAATTCCATCATTGATAATTCTCCCAATTCGTAATTCGTAATTCGGCATTAGGAATTACGAATTCTCATACTTGTTTAAAGATTTGTTAAATCCGGTTTCTAAATGACTCCCAACTAAGAGATTTCCTGTATTATTGCCGATGTTAATTATCGTCGCAAACAATGTTTATGAAACACCTCTTTTTAATTACAGTACTTTCTCTTACAAAATTTA
>NZ_JASLCN010000317.1 GCF_030151805.1 Fluviicola sp. | reverse complement strand
ACACAGAAGGTCACATAGTTTTTTTAATGTTTATGTAGCTTGGTGAGTTTTCTACATTATTACCGATTAATCGCGCCCTTTCGTATTTTACACTGCTACATGATGCTCTCTCAGGGCATCGTTCAAACTCGTTTTTAAATCCGTTGAAGCTTTTCGCTTTCCGATAATCAACGCACAAGGAACCTGGAAATCTCCCGCAGGAAATGATTTCGTGTATGATCCCGGAATAACCACGGAACGTTCAGGAACGTATCCTTTTAATTCAACAGGTTCTGCTCCGGTCACGTCAATGATTTTTGTCGACATCGTCAAACACACATTTGCTCCCAAAACAGCTTCTTTTCCTACTCGAACACCCTCCACCACGATACAGCGTGAGCCGATGAAAGCATCGTCTTCAATAATTACAGGAGCAGCTTGCAATGGTTCCAATACACCGCCGATTCCAACACCACCGCTTAAGTGGACGTTTTTCCCGATTTGAGCACAAGAACCAACCGTTGCCCAGGTATCTACCATGGTTCCGGAATCTACATAAGCTCCGATATTGATATAAGAAGGCATCATGATGACTCCCGGTGCTACAAATGCCCCATAACGTGCAATTGCATGAGGAACAACGCGAACACCTAATTCTGCGTAGTTTTTCTTCAAAGCCATTTTATCGTGAAATTCAAACGGACCAACTTCAATGGTTTCCATTTTGCGAATCGGGAAATACATCACAACAGCTTTCTTCACCCATTCATTCACCTGCCACGAACCGTCTTCCTTCGGTTCTGCAACGCGCAATCTTCCTTTGTCGATATCCTCGATTACATGTTCGATTGCCTGGCGTGTTTCCGGCTGATCTAATAAAGCCCGATTTTCCCAGGCAGCTTCTATAATGGAACGCATACTTTTTGATTTTGGACAAAAGTAAAAATTAAATGGGGAAGGTAATTGTTTTTACCCCAATCTTGAATCCAATATGAAACCAGCAATAAAGCATGAATATTCCATAAATAAGGCATAGATATAGCGATGATTGTATCAGTTTTAAACAAAGTAAACCAATAATAAACAGCATAGCTTCCCAACCTTCCCTTCTTGCTGATTGATCATTCTTCCGATTCATAATTCGGCATTCGTAATTAATAACCGTATTTTTACAGAATAATCTCAATAGAATACACTTGTCTAAAATTCTTGCAATCGACTTTGGCTTAAAGCGAACCGGTTTGGCACTTTCGGATGAACTTCAGATGTTTGCCTTCGGACTTAAAACAATCGACAGTAAAACGCTGATGGATGAGTTGAAAATACTCGTTGAAAAAGAGAAGGTTACGGAGATCGTGATCGGTGAACCGAAGAGATTGGATGCTTCCGACTCACACATTACCCAAAATGTACGTTTACTGAGAGAAGCGGTTCAGAAGAATTTTCCGGGAGTACTTGTTAATTTACTGGATGAACGGTTTACTTCAAAGATGGCTTCGGCGGCAATTGCCCAAAGCGGTTTGAAGAAAAAAGACCGGGAGCAAAAAGGACTTATTGATACGGTTAGTGCAACAATTATCCTCCAGGATTACCTTCAAACCCGCGTAAAATAAGGAAAAGTATTTTGAACGCATCAATTTTCTAACTTTGTAACAAGTTCAAAAGGTTCAAAGAGTTTCAATGTTCAAAAAATTCAAATTGAACCATTGAACTTTTTCAACTCTTGAACTTACTGAAATAATGCGAGAAAAGAGAATTGACACTTGATTCTGTGAATGATTTTAAAAAGAACAAAAAATGATATTGCCAATTGTTGCATACGGTGATCCGATCCTTAAAAAAGAAGCTGTCGAAATCGATCAGGACTATCCGGAGTTGAATAAACTCATCGAAGATATGTTTGAAACGATGTATGAAGCATCGGGAGTAGGTTTGGCGGCTCCGCAGATTAATCGTTCCATTCGTTTGTTTGTGGTAGATGGAAGTCCGTTTGCTGAAACAGACGAAGATGAAGAAGAAGATCCGATGGCGGAAGGAATGGAAGGGTTTAAACGCGTTTTTATCAATCCGATCATCGAAGAAGAAGCCGGAGAAGCATGGGGTTTTCACGAAGGTTGTTTAAGCATTCCGAAAATTCGCGAAGAAGTCTACCGGAAAGAAAAGATCCGCATCACCTATTACGATGAGAACTGGCAATTCCACGATGAATGGTTTGACGGTTATAAGGCGCGAATCATTCAGCACGAATACGATCACGTTGAAGGAGTTTTGTTTACAGACCACCTTTCGGTTTTGAAAAGAAGATTGCTGACCAAAAGACTTCAGAATATTTCTCAGGGTTTGATCTCGGTTGCTTATAAAATGAAATTCCCGTCATTCAAAAAAGGAAAATAATGAAAAAGTTGTTTCTAACAGGAATGGTGCTTTTTGTACTCGGATGCTCTTCCAAAGAAGAAAGTGCCAAAGAAGGCCCGGAAAATAGTAAAGAGCAGACTTTGCAGGAAGCTGTAAAAGATGTCAAAACGTTTGAGGATTCCCTGAAATCAGCGTCCGCTTCAGGAAAGCTTGAGTTTGATCAGCAGGCTGCAGTGGCTTACGCGGAAAAATGCCTCAGTGTTTATCACCGTTTTCCAAAAACCGACGAAGCACCGCGTTACCTGGATAAAGCACACATCATTTTTGCATCCGTTGGTTTGCATCAGCGCTCGGTGATTTTGGCCGATTCCCTGATTGCAATGTATCCGACGTATAAAAACCGGGCAATGGTTCTGGAAAGTCTGGCAGGCGCATACGATGTTTTTGTGATTCCAAGACAAAAGACGAAAGTGAAGTATTACTATGAAATGTTGCTGAAAGAAAACCCGGAAATGGACGCAGAGCAACGAAAACAGATCGAAAATCGTTTAAAGTATATTGATTTGACGTTTGATGAATATGTTTCAAAATCAAATTAGTATTTTGGACTGATTTTCGTTAACTATGTGTTAAAGAAACCAAAGGGCAAAACTTTATAATCTATATTTACAACAACTAAAAGAAACAAAATGAAAAAAGTATTATTTACAATGATGTTGGCTTTCGTAGCTGTGATCGGCGCAAACACTGCGATTGCTCAAGAAGTACAAAACGGAGCTAAAATCGAATTTGCGAAAGAAACGCATGATTACGGAAATATCAAATACGGAGCAAACGGTACTTGTACGTTTACTTTTACAAACACAGGAAACGCTCCTTTGATTATTTCGAATGCAAAAGGATCTTGTGGTTGTACGGTTCCGGAGTGGCCGAAAGAGCCAATTGCACCGGGAGCAAAAGGTGTGATTACTGTAAAGTATGATACAAAACGTTCCGGAGCGATCAATAAAAATGTAACGATTACTTCGAATGCCGTAAACGAGCCTTCAAAAGTAATCCGTATCAAAGGAAATGTTGCTCCTCAACCGGAAGGAACAAGCCCTGTAAATGACAACGGTGCTCCGTCTGCACACTAAAAACGACACTGAATGCGTAGTCTGATGATCGCATTTCTGATAATGAATTCCGCTTTTTGCATTAGCCAGAAAGCGGAATTTTCTGTTGATAAAGCCGTGTTTACCTTTCCAAAAACAAACGAAGGTCCGGTCATTTCGCACGATTTTGTGATTACCAATACCGGCGACGCGCCACTGATCATTTCCGATTACAAAGTTTCATGCCCCTGCACCAAAGCCATCTTTCCGAAAGATCCGGTTCAACCCGGTCA
>NZ_JASLCN010000003.1 GCF_030151805.1 Fluviicola sp. | reverse complement strand
TGTGCACATAACTCCAACTACACAATTACAGTAAATAACGCTCCTTCAGTAACACAAAGCGCTTTTGCATCAACATGTGATAATGTTTCAACAGTTGCATTGTCAGGTGGAAGTCCGGCAGGTGGAACATATTCCGGAACAGGAGTAACAGGATCAAATTTCTCTCCTTCAGCAGGAACTCAGGCAATCACATATACGTATACAGATGCAAATAACTGTACAAATAGTGCAACAGCAACCATTACAGTAAACACTGCACCAACAGTTTCTCAAAGTGCCATTGCAGCGGTATGTTCAAATACAGGACCAGTTGCATTGTCAGGAGGAAGCCCGGCAGGTGGAACGTATTCCGGAACAGGGGTAACAGGATCAAATTTCTCCCCTTCAGCAGGAACTCAGACAATCACGTATACGTATACAGATGCAAATAACTGTACAAGCGATGCAACTACAACAATTACTGTAAATGCTGCGCCAACAGTTTCTCACAGTGCAATAGCTGCTGTATGTGCAAGTGCAGGACCAGTTGCTTTAACAGGAGGAAGTCCGGCTGGTGGTACCTATTCCGGAACAGGAGTAACGGGAACAAACTTTAATCCTGCTTCTGGAACACAAGCAATTACTTACTCTTATACAGACGCAAACAACGGTTGTATGGATACAGCAGCAGTAACAATTACTGTAAATCCGCTACCAACGGTTACATTTACTTCACCTGTTTCAACACTTTGTCTGAATCACAATCCATTGACATTGTCAGGAGGAAGTCCTGCTGGTGGAGTTTATTCCGGAACAGGAGTAAGTGGCGGAGTATTGAACCCGGTAACTGCCGGCGCAGGAAGTCACGTAATTACTTATTCATACACGGACGCAAACGGATGTGAGAATGATGCAACATTTACAATTGTTGTGAGTGCTTGCTTAGGTTTGAACGAAAACGGACAAGATTTCGGAATGGAAATCTACCCGAATCCTACAAGTGGTAAATTCACTATGAATACGAAGTCAGGAGTTAATTTCTCAATTGTAAATGTAGTAGATGCTCAAGGAAAAGAAGTACGTTTTGAATCTTCAAAAACTTCAGCACAAACAATTGAAGTTGACTTCTCTAACCAGGTAAACGGAGTTTATTTCGTAAACGGATTAGTTGATGGACAACGCGTAGTTTTGCGTGTGCAGAAATATTAATTGAAAATAAGATAATAAGTTAAAAGGCTGCTCCAAAGCGGGGCAGCCTTTTTAGTATAAAAACACGGTATTTTTTTGATGAGATCAACTATTTATTGATCTCGGTTTATGAAACGATCTTTTTTAAAGATTAGATACTGAACTACAAGTTAAACTTACAGATAACCACAAACTTAAGCGTAATGAGCTATTCACTAAAGGCGATTTGTATCGCCACACTATTGTTTTTTATATCTGCTACAGCCATACAGGCGCAAAAATTAGTCAGGTATACCATTTCTGTTCCTCAGAATTTTCTTTCAAAAGATTATCTTTCCTTAGCGCTGGATCATATTCCCAATAAAGGTGTCAACCTGGGGGAAAATGCATTTGAAGTAGTTTTGGAACAGGAAAATGCAGGAGATTATGTCCGGTCACTATTTGAATCAGCAGGAATTCCGGTATTGAGCGTAAGCGGATCGAAATACCAGGGAGTTTCTTCTTATGAAAAAGCAGGAGGAGCTGATTGTGAATCTGCAGGCCTGTTATGTTCGAACACTTCACAAACTGCAAACAGCAGTGGTGCTGGGATAGATGAACTGACCGGTGGAAACAGAGGGTGTTTGAATACTGAACATCAATCATCCTGGTACTATTTAAATGTTCAATCAGGAGGAACTTTAACGATGACTATTTCACCGGCTAATTCTAATGATGATTACGATTTTGCGATCTGGGGACCTTTCACAAGTGTGAATGCCGGGGCTAATTGTCCGCCGGTTACTGCTCCTGTTCGATGCAGCTGGTCTGCTGTGAAGGGAAATACCGGAATGGTTATTCCTTATAACGGACAAACATCTTCATCGGGTTGTGGACCGTGGTATTGGCCTTTCGATCCGTGTTATGGATTGGTTACAACCACGAACAACCCTGCGGATGTAAGCGAAGGATCGGGTGGAGACAGCTGGGTGAGTAATTTAACCACTTCAGCGAATCAGATTTACATTTTGCTGGTAGATAACTTTTCGAATTCCGGGCAACCTTATTCAATGTCATTTGGCGGGACTTCCGTTTTGGGATGTACCCCTGTTGTTCTGCCAATTGAATTGACCACATTTTATCCGAAGAAAACGACAAAAGGAAATCTGTTGAACTGGACAACACAAAGTGAAGACCGCTCCAATTATTTTACCGTTGAATGGACAACCAATCCGGCTTCGGATGACTGGAAAGAAATAGTCTATGTTCCTGCCCGGGGATATTCCCAGGAAATGGTTCATTACAATGCGCTTCATTCAAATGCATCTTCTACTGAAATCAATTATTATCGCCTGACTTCAACGGATTTGGATGGCTCCAGGAAAGTATATGATTCTCATATCGTGTCGGTTGATAATTCCCTGGAAACCAAAAAAGTGGAAAAGATCTTTAACCTGATGGGGCAGGAAGTAAACGAAGATTGGCCGGGAGTCGTGATTTATTATTACTCGGACGGATCCACGGAAAAAGTATACAGATAAATTTTTCAATTCGAGGTATTCGATTCAGCCACTAGAAAGGAATTCACCAAGAAAAGTCGTTCTATTCAAAGAGCGACTTTCATTTTTTTGCTATTTTTCAGCCATGGATATTCAAAACCGACTACTTGAACAGCTAAAAGCAAAGCTACCTCCTGAAACCTCGTTGGGAAAATTACTGATGGATGACCTCGAATTATCACGTGATTCAGCTTATAGAAGAGCAAGGGGAGAAACAGCTTTGAAGCCGGAAGAGATCAATTTACTGTGCCAGAAATACGAATTGTCGATTGACAAGATTATCGGTGTTTCAGGGAAAAGTGTGACTTTTCAATACAACCCGATTCAGCGTACAGAGTTTTCATTCGACACCTATCTGAATGGAATTATGGATGGCTTTAAGCGAATGGTTGCCCAGAGAACACAGGAATTGTATATGTCGAACCTGGATTTGATCATTTTTCAGTTATTGAATTCTCCTGCATTGCTGCGTTTCAAATTGCTTTATTTCGGGAAATGTTATCTGAAATTGGGGCAATTGGAAAGTGTGAAGTTTCACAAAGGATGGAAAGGTGATATTTCGGATGAACAACTACAGCAAATGGCTAATTTCTACATCCGCGTCAAATCAACGGAAGTAATCGGCTATGATGCTGGAAAAGGATTGATCCGTGAGATCGTGTCGTTTTACGAACTGGGTTATTTTGAAACTCCGGAAGATGCTTTGTATTTGATTGACGAAGTTGCAGGATTGGTGGAACACATCAAAAAGCAGGCTGAAATCGGTCGGAAATTCATCAAAGGACAACCTGTCATTACGGAGGAAGACAATTTCCATTTGTATCTCCATCAAACCTATATTCAGGATAATACCATCATTTCGGAAACGAATGCGTACCGGATGCTGTACATTACGCATAACATGCTGAATTACTTGTATACCATTGATCAGGATTATGTGAACAAGTCATTCGCAGTATTTCATTCCATGCTGAAAAGCTGTGTGAAGATTTCGGAAGAAAATCAGCGACAGCGGAATGCTTATTTTGACAGTTTGAACCTGTTTATTGATCGGGCGAGGATCAGGATCCAGGGAACGGATCTTTTTTAAATGTTATTGATATTTAGTTGACCAATTTGTGTTTGGTAATGTTGAACTTGAGGCTGGTTCGCAATATTGCGATATTGAGTTTTCAGCTGTTAAATATCTTCCCCGTGATTTCCCCAAATTTTATGATTCATTGTTTCTCGGATGATACGTCAGGATTGCGTCGCGTAAAAAACGCTGATCCAAATGCGTATAGATTTCCGTTGTAGTAATGTTTTCATGTCCCAGCATATCCTGAACAGCCCGGAGATTAGCGCCACCTTCAATCAAATGCGTGGCAAAAGAATGCCGGAAGGTATGTGGACTGATATTCTTATGAATTCCTGCTTTATCTGCCAATTGTTTGATAATGGTAAAGATCATCACACGCGTTAATTGCGCACCCCGGCGATTCAGAAAAACATAAGCTTCATTTCCTTTTTTTATCTGTAAATTTTCCCGGTCTGTCTGAGCATACAGATTCACTTCTTCCACCACACTCGGACTCACGGGAACCAAACGTTCCTTGTTTCCCTTTCCGATTACACGAACAAATCCTTCTTCAAAAAAGCAATCTTCAAAGCGCAGGGAAACGAGTTCACTGACCCGTAAACCACAACTGTAAAGTGTTTCGAGAATGGCTTTGTTTCGCTGACCTTCATTGGTGCTCAGATCAATTGCAGCGATCAGGGCATCAATTTCTTCAATGGTGAGAACTTCCGGAAGTTTTCGTCCTATTCTGGGCATTTCCAACGATTCCGAAGGATCATCCTTCCGGATTTCTTCCAGGAGCAGGAAATCGAAAAATTGCTTCCATCCGCTGATGATTCGAGCTTGTGTACGGGCGCTTAATCCCATGTCGAATAACTCCGCAACAAATTGTTTGAGATGTCCGGCCTGAACGTGTTCAGGAGAAAGTGTGTAAGATTCGCAAAAGTCGCGTAACTTAGCAATATCTTGTTGATAGGCAAAAATGGAGTTTTCAGCCAGGCTTCGTTCAATCTTCAGATAATGAACAAATTGTTTAATCGTACGTTCCCAATTTTTCAATGATGCGAATTCTAATTCTCAATGGCCCGAATTTAAATCTTTTAGGCACACGCGAGCCTGAAATTTACGGAAATCAAACGTTTTTGGAGTATTTCAAAAAGTTAAAAGCTCATTTTCAGGGAGAACTGGAATACATCCAAACGAATGTGGAGGGCGAATTAATCAATGCGCTTCACCATTCGACCCACGACGGAATTGTTTTGAATGCGGGCGGATACACACATACAAGTGTTGCTCTTCGCGATGCCATTGCGGGAATCCAGATTCCGGTTGTTGAAGTGCATATCAGTAACTTGGCTCAGCGTGAAGGATTTCGCCATAATTCGTTTATAACGGCTGTTTGCGCCGGTTCAATTATGGGCTTCGGAATGGATGGTTATCGTTTGGCGTTGGAATGGTTTACAGGAAATGAGCGTAGTAAGATTGGATATTAAGTTATCCTCCACCGTTATCGCCCCTTTGGAGGGGGATTGACTAGTAAACAGCACAACTGTTATTTTTGGTAATCGAAACAGGAATGATTTCTAGAACACGGTTTGAAAAATGGCCATTACGCTGAAAACTGTCGTAAACAAGAACAAGCAACGCTTGTGAAGACTGAAGAAAGCCTGAAAGGCGTATTCTGAAGGATAGTGAAGCGAAAAAAAGCATTC
>NZ_JASLCN010000215.1 GCF_030151805.1 Fluviicola sp. | reverse complement strand
CAAATCAGCTGCTCTAGCCAACTGAGCTACACCGGCATTAAAGTTTGGTTTTATTACGATTTTAAAGAACGATTCTTAAAGTGTTTTTTCCGTTTGGGTTTGCAAATGTAGTAAAGAAATAAACAACTGCAAGGGTTTTGACGAAAAAAAATTAAAAAAAATTAGGCGGCCTTTCGGGCCGCCTGTCTAAATAATTCATTTTCAATTACTAATTCGCTAACTTACCTTTATATTTTTTTACCTGTGTTCGCAAGGCATCGACGCACAAATCCGCCGCTTCTTCAAAAGATTTGCATTGTTTTTTAGCAAACAATTCTTTCCCGGGCATTAATATTTTCACTTCGGCTATCTTATTTTCTTTGTCAGAATTCTTATCCAATCTTAAAAAAACCTCCCCTACAATAATGTGATCAAAAAATACCTGAAGTTTTTCAACTTTCTCATTAATAAAATTAATCAATTTTTGATCTGCTTTGAAATGGATAGAATGCACTTTAACGTCCATGACTTTTACTTTTTGCGCCCACGTGGATGGGCATGTGAATATATCGAGTTTATTTGAGCAAACGAATTATGCGTGTAAACCTGGGTTGCCGATAAGTTAGCATGTCCCAAAAGTTCTTTCAAAGTTTCCAGTCCTGCACCGTTATTTAACATGTGAGTTGCAAACGTATGTCGCATGACGTGTGGGCTTTTCTTCTGCGAATTCGTTACACTTCCAAGATATGTATTAATTTTCCGATAAACAAACTTTGCATATAATTTTCTACCATCTTTATTTACAAATAACATTATTTGGCTATCTGGCCCGTCGGGCTTCAATTGCTGGTAAGAACGGATGATTTCAAACAGTGCTTTTCCTATCGGAATGATCCGCTCCTTATTCCTTTTCCCTAATACTTTGATACTGTTGGCGCTTACATCTTTATTCTTCAAGCCGATCAGTTCACTCAAACGGATTCCTGTCTGATAAAACAATTCAAACATCAAACGATCCCTGACTCCTTCGAAATTAGCCGAAAACAATTGCTCGATTCTAGCACCGTCTATTTCGGATTCCTTTATAAACTGCGGAAGACGTTTTTCTACTTTCGGTCCGCGGATTCGCAACATCGGATTTTGTTCGATCTTCCCTTCTGCTATCAGCCATTTAAAAAAGGAGCGCAAACAGGAAATTTTCCGCGAAACCGTCCGGTTACTTTGTCCGTTTTCCAATAAATCAACCATCCAGGCTCTGACCAACTGAAAATTCACTTCCGGAAGTTGTTTGTCATTATTCAGTTCCGCAAAATCCAGGAACTGTGACAAATCCTTTTCATACGCCAGCAAGGTGTGCTGAGAATACCGCTTCTCGGTTTCTAAATAGATCTGAAATTGTTCTGCGGCATGCATAAGAGTTACTTTATATTTATGTCTTGTACGAAAAACCGGTGATTTGATTTTTTTCTTTCTTGTAAAGAAATCGGTTCAATTTGAACCGCTTCAACGCTTTGAACGATTTTGATGTCATTTATCCTTCCACTACAGCAAAATAAAACTCATCATCTCCTATATTTTCGTACACTGCTTATACCTATTCAAACGGGGAACGTTCTAAAATGTTGCAGAGTTTATCGAAACAAAAAAAAGACACATGCGTATGTGCCTTTTCATTTTATTCTGTTCAATACAGGTTATTCCTTGATCTGGTCTTTCAGCCATGACTCCAGTTTGCCATCAGCCTCCAACTTCACCAATTCGTCCATTTTTTTATCTTTCTTCAATTTCCCGGTCTTATATACCTTGATCATACTCAAGACCCCAGCCAGGTTACATTGAAGTGCATCGGTAGTATATTCGTTCTGCAAGGCATACCTCGTCCAGCCCCCCATGAAAATGATCAGAAGCTCACTGTTCTTTTTAGTGTATTCCGTTACATAAGCTTGCAGCGACAAGGTCACAGTAGGAGAACCACTAATCCATTGAATCAGTAAACCATACTGCAATTTGTGTAATTCTTCATTTTCATTGATCGGGGTGTTTTCAATCCAATCCATCGTAGCAATGACATTTGGCTCATTCGCTTTATAATCTTCTTTTGTTTCTGATGGTTTACTCAGAAGCTTGGATTGTTGGGCGGACACAGAAACAGTAAGGCTTGCAAAAAGGCTGATTAATGTGATTTTTAACAGGTGCATGTTTGTTCGTTTTAGTTGGTTTCGGTTACAATAATACAAAAGAAATTCATTCCACAAAAAAAGGAGCCCTAAGACTCCTTTTATAATATCGTGCGAATTACTCCTATTAAATCTCTTGAGATTTCATTTTTTGAGCATAAGCAGCGCGAATGTTCGCCTGACGATCAACCACAGATGGCTTCACGAATTCTTTGCGGCGACGCAATTCTTTCATGACATTTGTTTTGTCATATTTTTTCTTATACTTCTTAAGCGCTCTTTCGATGTTCTCGCCTTCTTTAACTGGAATGATTAACATATTCTATTTAAATTCTATTGTTAGCTTTTTAATTACCTATCCGCTGATAAGGAGCGCAAAGATATAAATCTTTTTTCTAAAATAATCCTCTTTTAAAAAAAAGTTGTTGAAAACTTTCAATTTACACCATACTCCGCGTGAGCCGGCGTTTCAACTATTTCAAAATTTCTCTGGAGATTACCAATTTTTGGATTTCGGAAGTTCCTTCACCAATCGTCATCAATTTCGCATCACGCAAGAATTTCTCAGCCGGATATTCTTTTGTAAAACCGTAACCACCCATGATCTGAACCGCCTCGTTTCCGCATCTTACAGCTACTTCAGAAGCATAATATTTCGCGAATGCTCCCTGAGTCGTCATTTTCTTCCCGCGGTTTTTGTAATCTGCCGCCTGGAACGTCAACAATTCAGCTGCTTCCACTTCTGTTGCCATATCAGCCAGTTTGAATCCGATTGCCTGGAACTTTCCGATCGGTTGACCGAACTGCTCACGCTCTTTCGCATATTTCACTGACGCTTCATAAGCTCCGCGTGCAATTCCACAAGAAAGTGCCGCGATAGAAATACGACCTCCGTCCAAAATGTGCATTGCCTGCTTAAATCCTTGTCCAACTTCTCCGATTACCTGAGACTCGTGAACGCGTACGTTATCAAAAATCAATTCTGCAGTTTCAGAAGCACGAACCCCCAACTTGTCTTTGATTTGAACTGCCGAAAAACCAGGAGTTCCTTTTTCAATGATAAATGCTGTAATTCCATTGGAATCCAACAATTCTCCCGTACGGATCAAAACAACTGCTACATCTCCGGATAAACCGTGAGTAATCCAGTTTTTAGCACCGTTAATCACCCAGTGATCTCCGTCTTTAACAGCAGTACATTTCATACGCATTGCATCAGAACCTGTATTTGGCTCTGTCAGACCCCATGCTCCGATAAATTCTCCTGAAGTTAATTTAGGAAGGTATTTTTTCTTTTGTTCTTCGTTTCCGTGGTAGTAAATGTGACCAGTACAAAGGGAATTATGTGCTGCAACGCTCAATCCGATTCCTCCACATACTTTTCCAAGTTCCATCAATGCAGTTGCATATTCGTAGTAAGAAAAGCCGCTTCCTCCATACTCTTCCGGGATGTAGATTCCTAATAAACCAAGCTCTCCCATTTGTTTCATGACATCAACAGGAAAATACTCATCAGCATCCCATTTATTCATATTCGGACGGATTTCTCTCTCCGCAAAATCACGCACCATTTGCGTGATCATTTTTTGATTCTCGTTTAGTTCAAAATTCATGATTAACAGTTTATTTGGGGTGTCCGTTAATTTACTTTTCGATTAATAATTTCTAATAGGTCACTAAATTAGTAATATTATTAGAGTAGTTTTTCAATTTTTCGTTACCATTTAGAAAATTTAACCCGACTAAGAAGTTAAACCCAGCCACTTCACCACCACATTTCTGAATCAACTCAGCAGCAGCGGAAGCAGAACCTCCGGTTGCCAGTAAATCGTCGTGGATTAGTACTCTTTCTCCTTTTTGAACAGCATCTACGTGCATTTCGATTGTCGCTGATCCATATTCCAAATCGTATGAATGACTGATTTTATGGTAAGGCAGTTTTCCCGCTTTGCGAATCAACACAAAAGGAATTCCCAATTCCATTGCCAAAGGATAACCGAATAAAAAACCACGGCTTTCGATTCCCGCAATTTTATCCAGTTTCTGATCCTTGTACATCGCTGCCAAATGTTGGACGATTTCTTTTGACAAAGCCGCATCCAACATAATCGGAGTAATATCTTTAAAGACAATTCCCGGTTTTGGAAAATCAACAACATCTCTGATTACTCCTCTTATTTTCTCTTCTATCATTCTTCAACTTTCAAGTAAAATTTCAGCTTCTCAAACAGTTCTTCCGTTACAAGCACCGACTTTCTAATATCGCGGAGCTCTTTGTAAAATCCGTTTTGCGAGCGCAATTTTACGAGAGAATTTGCCAAATTCCAAGAAATATATGGATGATATGATAATTCCTTTGTACTAGCGGTGTTGATATTGAGTTTCCGGATATTCTCCGGGTCAATGTGAATGTACTTTTGCCAGACCGCGATCTTTTCCGGAGTTGCCTGCCAAACCTCACTTAATTGTTCCGTAGAATAAAATCCGCCCAGTTCATCGCGCAGGCGAATAATCTGTTTCGCATCAAAAAACGTAATCTCTCCGGCTTTCAACACCTCATCCAGATCCGCCCGGTTGATATCGATGTGAACGAGCTTTTGTTCCATTTTGAACTCTGTCTGCTTGTCGAAGTTTTTCGGTCTTTCCGGATAAACCGCAGAATCTTTGATGAGCGAATACAATTCATCTGAAATCACGAAAATGCGTTTCAACTCTTCGTTGGAATAGATTTTTCTGCTGGTGAACTTCAATACGATAGCACTTTGTTTTTCCGAAAGTCCCAAAGCCATCCACTGTTCTAAGGTATACTCATTGGGATTGAATTTCGATGAAGGCCTGGAATAGGCTTTCTTTTTCCAGGTATTCCGGTAGTTGAATCCTGTTTGGCGCTCCAAATTTCGCGTCACCTCCTTTTCATCCGTCGTCCATTGTTCCAGTTTCACTTCTGGTTTCGGACGGAAATACTGAATCAAATCCGGGAGAATAAAAATGAGAACCAGCAAAATCGTGAAAATGATAATGCCTCGTTTAGTAGATTTTGAATAGTGATTGTGCGTCATGTTGTTTCTGTTAGCGGTAGTAGGCCAGATCTTCTATCAGAAGCGGGATTGTTTCCCGGATATCTTTTGGGTGATAATCCAATAATTGTTCGGCTTTCGAAAGATCAAATCCGGTTTTCGGAGGTCGTTTTGCAGCTTGATTCAACGTTTGAGAAGAGATCGTTTCGATCACAGGTACTGTGTCAATGTTCAGTGCTTTCCCCACTTCAATAACAATTTCATCTACCGAACGAATCACCGGTCCGGAAAGGTGAAAAATTCCTTTTTGCTGTCTCAAAACGATTTCCACACAACCGTAAGCCAGATCATCTGCCCAGGTCGGTGCGCGAAACTGATCGTTTACCAGTTTCATCTTTTCTCCTTTCGGCAATGCTTCCAAAGCCCACAAAATCATATTGGAGCGCGACAAGCCGAACCCGGTTCCGTAAACGATAATGGTTCGGGCAATTGACCAGTTTTGATTATTCTTATCCTCCAGCAATAACTTTTCAGCTTCTACTTTCGACTCCGCATAAACGCTCAACGGATTTACCGCATCTTCTTCTGAGTATTTGCCTTTTTCACCGTCAAAAACGAAATCCGTTGATAACAATTCAAAATGTGCTCCGATCAATTTTGAAGCTTCGTAAAGTGCTTTGGTTGCCAGCACATTGACCAAACGACATTCTTCCGGATTCAACTCGCAGTAATCGACATTCGTCAGGGCCGCAGTATGAATAATTGCCGTCGGATTCTCTTTGACAACCAAACGGATAATTGCTTCAAACGCCGTTAAATCAACATCAATGTAATGATCCTCGGGACAATCCGGATTTCTGTTTGGTCCTTTGGAAGTTGCAACAAACGAAATTCCTTGTTTGATACATCGTTTGACAATTTTCTGTCCCAACAAACCGTTTGAACCCGTTATCAGAATC
>NZ_JASLCN010000207.1 GCF_030151805.1 Fluviicola sp. | reverse complement strand
CGGATTCATCTGGTACGTTTTTTTATCACCGCTTTTCGGAGCCGAATTCAAGGCATCGCGGAATGGTCCGTAAAACGCACTGGCATATTTCGCCGTATAAGACATAATCGAAACATCCTGGAAACCGGCATGATCCAATTCGTCACGGATAAAACCTACACGACCATCCATCATATCCGACGGTCCGATAATATCAATTCCCGCCTGAGCTTGTGCTACAGACATTTTCCCCAAAAGATGCAAAGTCGGATCATTCACGATCTTTCCGTCAATCACCAATCCGTCGTGGCCATCCGAAGAATACGGGTCCAAAGCCACATCCGACATCAAAACTGCTTCCGGAAATGTTTCTTTCAGTGTGCGGATAATATGCAAATAAAAGTTCTCGTCTGCATAACTGTAGCTTCCGGTTTCATCTTTCAAATGTTCGTCAACCGCAGGAAACAAATCAAACGTGTGAATGCCCAGGTTCATCCATTTTTCGAATTCAGGAAGCAGCTGATCAATACTCCAGCGGTAATTGCCCGGCAATGAAGAAACTTCTTCCCGGATATTCTTTCCGTCTTTTAAAAACAACGGATAAATCAAATGTTGAGGCCCCAATTGTGTTTCTTCAATCATTGCTCTGATAGCTGCGCTTTTGCGGTTTCTGCGTGGACGAATATTCATAAAATGAGTTTTTGTGAAAAGAACATGCAACGTGATCCATAAATAATCAATTCGAGTATCCCGCAAATGTCAGTTCGTTCCGATAGCTATCGGGAGTCCGGCTTTTCAGCCGGACGTATCGAGAATAACATGCTGGATGTATCGGGAATGACTTTAAAACAATAATACCAGATTGTTTTTGAACCTTACTTACACGCTCATTCAAGTGACACAAAGTTAATCAGAATCCGGAACTATTCGCTCAAATCAGCGTTTTAAACAATTCTGATTCAGAATTATCAATAAGAAAGTTCCGTTAACTTTTTTTTGCATATTTTCGTCTATATGTTAACGAAAGAAACGATACAACTTATGAATAAGCTATTAACTACTTTCACCCTAAGTACCGGGATTGTACTTATAATCAGTTCTTGTGGTACGGAAGAAGAAAAGAAGCCGGAAATAAGCAAGGAAGTAACTGATCCAAACAGTTCCCTGAATGCTAAATTCGACGACAAAATCTTCAGCATTCCCTCTCCGATGCAAATGGCTCTTTTGCTGGAAGAATCCAAATCCACTTACAACGAGTTCCTGCTGAATGATCTTGAAAAAGTGGATGATTACACTTCCGAATACAAAAAAGCACTGAATCTGGGAATTTACGGAACAGACCTGGGATACGTTTCCATTTACAAACAAAACAGCACCGCCCTAAAATACCTTTCGACCATTGAAAAATTAACCAGCAAATTAGGGCTGGAAGGCGCTTTTGATAAAGATTTCATGACTCGTTTCGAAAAGAATTCAACCAACAAGGATTCCATGATGGTGATTGTTTCCGATGCATTCAAAAAGTCAGATAATTTCTTAAAATCGAATAACCGCAAAAGCGTTTCAGCTTTGATCCTGGTTGGCGGCTGGATCGAATCCATGTATCTTGCCTGCAATATCAACAAACAGCACGCGAATGAAAAAATCCTGGACCGGATCGCAGAGCAATCTCAAACATTAAACACCATTGTTGCTTTGTTGAGTGATTACAACAAAAAAGGCGAGTGGGATGATTTGATCAAAGATATGAAGGATTTGAAATTCTATTTTGACCAGATTACAATTAACTACGAGTATGTAGCTCCAGTAACGAACGCAAAAACCAAAACAACAACTTTGCGTCACAAAACGGTTGTAACCATTGATACCAACGTCTTGAATTTTATCAATCAGAAAATTGAAGCAATCCGAACCAAAGTAACGGAATAATAAAAACACTAATCAATATGAAGAAGTTAGCCTTATATAGCATTTTTACCCTGTTCTTCGGATTTGGAGTAAGTGCGCAGGATTGTGAAACCCTGGTGAAGGATTGCGAAAAAATCCTGAAGGGAAAAGAACAGAATTTCATTTCGGACGGACAAGTTTATACAGCATTTCTGGATCGCGAAAAAGCAGAATTCAAAACGACGTTTTTCGGCGGAACAACTTACCGGATCGCAACAACTGCCGGAACAGATGATGAATATGTCATCTTCACGGTGAAGGATCTGGACGGGAACATCCTGTTTACCAATAAGAAATTCAAAAACTCGAATTACTGGGATTTTAAAGTTCCGAGAACCATTCCTGTGATTGTTGAAACAGAATTGGATATGGATAAGAAAATCACCGGATGTGCCGTAATGATGATCGGATTTAAACGCTAAACGAAACTATTTTTTTAATCTATGCTTTGTCCCGGAAAGAAGGTTTTCTTCTTGTTTGACGTAAGTGGGTTTAATACTTTGAAAGGTTCAAAAGGTCTTATCTTTTTGAACCTTTTCATCTGTTTGAACCTCTTCTGTTTATTGAAAAAACGAGTACATTCCGGAACTCTGCCTAATAACCCTGTTGAAGCATGAGTGAACGCATACTCCGCGCTCTAATGCAGTTATTCGCTATTATAGCGAAAGTTGATGAAGTGACAGACCCGACCAATGAAGCCATTGAAAGTTCGAATGGCCGGCGGATCGTGGAAGCATTTTTACGAACGGAACTGAACGACGAATTGCTTCAGAGATACATTCAATTGTTTGATGAATTCTTGCTGATCCATCATCAGGGTTCCGGAAAGAAAGACGGATTACGTAAAAGAACATCCGTGAATTCCGTAAAGGTTTTGCGGATCTGTGCACAAATTAACGAAGAACTCACGCAGCGTCAGAAAATGATCGTGCTACTGCGGATTTTCGACTTCATCCACGCAAATGATCATGTTCACGAACAGGAACAGGAGTTTGTTCACACCGTTTCGGAATCTTTCAATATTCCCGACTTTGAGTACCAGCAATTGAAATCGTTTGTGGAAGCAAATGAAAAGACAATCCTGGACGACGAGCATTTCATGTATATCAGTGACAAAGTGATTGATCTGAAACATGCCAAACTGATCAAGCAAGATGGTTTGGAAGGAGCTATTTTAGTGATCCGGCTCGAAAGTGTCAATATTTTGTTCTTCCGTTATTTCGGCCATGGAGAACTGGTTCTGAACGGACAAATTGTTTCCAACGCCAGAAGACATATTTTAAACCAGGGTTCTACCCTTCGTACCAATAAATCCGCGCCAATTTATTACAGCGATGTGATTTCACGCTTCTTAAACGATGCAAACCAGGAAAAGATTACGTTCAAGGCAGATCATCTTCAGTTTCATTTCAACAGCGGAAAGGTTGGTCTTCATGAAATCAATTTCATTGAACAGTCCGGAAAGTTAATCGGTGTAATGGGTGGTTCGGGAGCCGGAAAATCGACTTTCCTGAACGTTCTGAACGGAAACTACACGCCTACTCACGGAGCTGTAACGATTAACGGCGTAGATTTACACCGTGAAAAATCGAAACTGGAAGGTGTAATCGGTTTTGTTTCCCAGGACGATTTATTGATCGAGGAATTGACCGTATTCCAAAACCTTTACTTCAACGCAAAACTGTGTTTCAACGATTTGTCGGAATCCCAGCTGAAGAAAAAGGTGCTGGACCTGCTTTCCGATATCGGTTTGAGTGATGCCAAAAATCTGAAGGTCGGAAGTCCGTTGGAAAAAACCATTTCCGGCGGACAGCGAAAACGTCTGAATATCGCGTTGGAATTGATTCGTCAGCCCGCAGTGATGTTTGTAGACGAACCAACGTCCGGGCTTTCCTCACGCGATTCCGAAAACATCATGGATATGCTCAAGGAACTTTCATTGAAAGGAAAGTTGATTTTTGTTGTCATCCATCAGCCTTCTTCCGAGATTTTCAAAATGTTCGACAAGTTGATGATTCTGGATCAGGGCGGTTATCCTATTTTCGACGGAAATCCGATTGATGCGGTCGTTTATTTCAAAACGCACGTTCATCATGTGAATGCCAATGAGCGGGAATGCCCGATTTGCGGAAATGTAAATCCCGAGCAGATTTTTAACATTATTGAATCCAAAGTAGTGGATGAATACGGAAATCAAACCAAAGTACGGAAAGTAAGTCCGCGCGAATGGAACGAACGTTATTTATCCAATTACAAAACACCCGATATTGAAGAAACTGTTGAACCTGTAAAAGGTACTTCACACATTGCCAATAAAATGCGCCAATTCAAGGTGTTTTTCCTGAGAGACATTCTGAGCAAGCTGGCAAATAAGCAATACATGTTTATCAACATGCTGGAAGCCCCGGTTTTGGCTGCAATTCTTTCGTTCTTCGTGAAGTTTTTTAATTCTGATGGAAAAGGAAACCAGGACTATGTTTTTTATGAAAACGAGAATATCCCGCAATACCTGTTCATTTCAGTAGTCGTGGCACTTTTCCTTGGATTAACCGTTGCTGCGGAAGAAATCATCAAGGATAAAAAGATCCTGAAACGCGAAAGCTTCCTGAATCTGTCCCTGGGCTCTTATTTGTGGTCGAAGATTTTGATCATGTTCATTATTTCCGCCATTCAGACGGCTTTCTTCGTTTTGATCGGCAACCTGATTCTTGAAATTCACGGACTTTGGTTCGAATACTGGATCGTTTTGTTCTCGACTTCTTGCATGGCAAACGTGCTTGGACTGAATATCTCGAGTGCATTCAATTCTGCGAAAGTGATTTACATCATTGTTCCCTTGTTAATCATTCCTCAATTACTTTTTTCAGGCGTGATCGTGAAATTTGATAAACTCCACCCTATTTTCTCTTCAAACAATGAAGTTCCGTGGGTTGGAAATGCAATGGCTTCCCGCTGGGCTTATGAAGCGTTGGCGGTTGTTCAGGCAGCAGATAACCAACACGAAAAAATGCAGTTTGACCTGCACAAGGAACAAAGTAATGCCAGCTGGAAAAGAGATTACTGGATTCCTGAAATGAAGAATCAACTCACCATCCTGGCAGATAAAAAATCTTCTCCGGCAGATTTTGAGCGGGCAAAACGCATTTTGACAAACGAAATAGAAGAAGAAATCAATCTGTGGAAAAAATTGGAATGCAAGGATTGTGTTGAAGGCCTGAATGCTTTGAAAAAAGGAAAAACATCCGTTCAGGAAGTACAATTCAATGTGGGTGCTTTTCTGGAAATGATGAAAAAGCAATACAACCTTACTTACAACAAAGCAACTGGAAAACTGGATGCGTTGGTTCTGAAAATGGGCGAAAAACCGTATGAAGCATCCCAGGCCGCGTATGTCAATGAAAGTTTACAGGATTTAGTAACGAATCGCACGGAAGTTCAAAAGATCATTGTAACCGATGACGAGTTAATCCAAAAGGACGATCCGATCTACATTGATCCGAAAAATACGCGTTTGCTGAATGCTCCGTTCTATGCACACAAGAAGTATTGGCTGGGAATTCCGATGAGTACTTTTGCGGCAAATGTGATGGTTCTTTGGGGAATGACCGTATTGCTGATCATTGCGCTTTACTACGATATTCTTCGAAAGTTCTTAGGATTGTTCTCCAAGGTAAAATCGAGAAGTAATTCATGAAATCTGCTTCCGGTTAATAACACGGATAGATTTGAATAGATAAAAATTACAATCTACTGAAAACAAAAATCCCCGGTCATTGAGCTGAGTCGAAATGCCGGGGATTTTTTAGTCTATTTAATTGCTTACATCAACATTCCTCCACACACGTGAATGGTTTGTCCTGTAATGTAAGCAGACATATCTGATGCTAAGAAAACAACCGCGTTTGCTACGTCAATGGGTTGTCCTCCTCTTTTCAACGGAATGGAGTTTCTCCACTCTTCAACCACTTTTTGATCCAAAGCACCGGTCATTTCCGTTTCGATGAATCCCGGAGCAATTGCGTTGCAACGAATACTTCTGGAACCCAATTCCTGAGCTACCGACTTGGTAAATCCGATCAATCCTGCTTTGGAAGCCGCATAGTTTGCCTGACCGGCATTTCCGCTTACTCCAACAACAGAAGACATATTGATGATTGATCCTGAACGCGCTTTCAACATCGGGCGCTGAACCGCTTTCGTCAGATTAAATGCTGATTTCAGGTTTGTATTGATGACCTCGTCCCATTGTTCTTCAGTCATTCGCATTAAAAGTGTATCACGGGTAATACCGGCATTGTTTACAAGCACATCGATCGTTCCAAATTTTTCAACGACATCATCGACCAATTTTTGTGCCTGGTCAAAATTTGCTGCATCCGATTTGAATCCAACTGCTACTCCACCATTTGCTGTTAATTCTGCCTCCAAAGCACGTGCTTTTTCTTCAGAAGACAAATAGGTAAAAGCAACTTTAGCTCCTTGTTTCACACATTCTTCCGCAATTGATTTTCCGATCCCTCTGGATGCTCCGGTAATTAATACAACTTTATTATCTAATAATCCCATGAATGTTTTTTTGGTTTTCAAATATAGGAAAGGTTTCTTGGATATAAATGAATTCTTACCTGAACTTATCCTCAAGGGAACGTTCAAAAGGTTTAAATGGTTCAAACTGTTGAAATATTGAACTTTTTAACTCTTTAAACAGGTGAACCGGCTGCTGGAAGCAGATTAATTAAAAAAGTCCCACGAAACCCCGAATCTGAATTGAAGCGGCGTTACAGGATACCCCAAACCTTCATAATTCATCGGACTCACAAATGTTTGTTCGATATTCTCAATGCGGATAAACCAGCGGAAATATCCCAGGTCAAACTGACTGAAGAAATGCAGCTTCATCATATTATTGAAGGTTCTTCCTGAATTTGCAAATGAATACGTATTCATCATCGGAGTGAAATCCAGCAATTGGTACGAACTGATATATCCCACTTCAATTCCGGTAACCGTTTTCAGTTTCTTCGCTTTAAACAACCCTCCGTTGTAGGCAATTCGTCCCGAGATCAATAAATTCGGAAGCAGATCTCCCGTACTTTCACGATAAGATGCTCTGGATTGAATCAACAACTTTTTATAGGAATACTCAAATCCAAGCTGAATTCCTACAACACTCAATTGTGTCAAAGTGTCCTGTCGCCATCTGCTCTTTACAAAAACCGGCATTTTCGTATTTGACTCAACGAATGCTTCCGCAAAGAAAGGAATGATCCGGTTCTTGTTTGTCCAGTTCAATCTTCCGGTAGTTCTTGTGCTCAACTGCTTGTCGGTCCACGCATAATTGATTGTATTCCCATAATAGGTTCTCTGGTAATTATCCGGGTATTGTCTGGAAAAGTCACCGTGGAAAGAAAAAATGTTCGCTTTGATTCTTTTTCTTAAGTCTGCAGTAATCGCCGTTTCTCCGGTTGCACCTACAAATGTGTAATTTGCCGTCGCTTTCAGTAGAAATCCTTTTACGATCATATCCAAAGCCGCAAAACCATACGCTTCCGTCGTATCCTGGTGAATAATCAGGTTATCATAATCCCAGTATCGGGCTCCGAGCCCTGCTTCAAAATTGATTCCGCGGTTTTTATAAAACAATCCGCCGTTCAAACGCAAAGAAGATAGTTCCCAATAATCGTACGTATTTACTGTATCGTAATTGTAAAAACCATAAATCTCTTTGACAGTATCTCTTTCGAAATACCGCTGATTCTTAATATCCAGCCTGGATTGAAGCAATACTCCTACTTTCTGAAGAGAATCTTTCGTAAAAGAAATGTAATTCTTCCAGTCGGCATGTAATTCTTTCGTTTTGTTTCCGGCATTGGATTTCCCCACTTCCTGGAAATCGAGTGCAAAACCTTCACGAACGGTATCACCGATCAAACCATTGTTTAATTGATTGTGGTTCGTATAAAACGAAACATCCAGCACCGTTCCATAATAACGTGAACGATGCATCAATGCAAGCTGAACGGAATTTCGTTCAAAATTGGAGTTCCGCAAGTTTCCGTTTGTGGTATTCCGGATATAATCAAACTGAAGGAATGTATTTGAATCCAGCGCCTGGGTATACGTAATACGGCCAAACTGAGCCAGCTTGGAACCCATGGAATATTCAAAAGCGATATGGGGAATGGTAGAATACCTTCTCGGTAAAAGTTTCTGCCAGGTGGTGTTCAGATCGGAATAAGAAAACCGGAATAAGAACGGATTGAAATCTCCGGGAAGTGTGTGTTGATAAGCGGCAAGGTTTACATCAACAGAGTCGAGCGTTCCGGAAATCCGATGTCCGGGTTTTAATGTATCCTGAAAATAGTTTCCAAAGGGAGATTGCGCCAGACTATAGAGTTGGCAGGAAAGCACGACAAGTAACAAAGCCCATTTCTTCATGAAACTTTATTAAAACACAAAAAAGGTCTCATCGCCGTTGGCAGACAAGACCCTTCTGATTTCTTAATGAATATTCTTACAATTTATTCACTGCAACCATCAAACCTGACTTCAAGTTTGCTGCCTTGTTTTTGTGAATGATATTACGTTTTGCCAGTTTATCCAACATAGATGTAACTACAGGCAATAAATCGCTTGCTTCTTTCTTGTCTTTCAAAGAACGAAGTTTACGTACTGCGTTACGTGTTGTTTTATGTTGGTATTTGTTACGCAAACGCTTAACATCGTTAGAACGGATTCTCTTTTGTGCTGACTTGTGATTTGCCATTTTTTTCTTTTATTACAAACTAAAATTTGCAGCCCATAGGAGAATCGAACTCCTGTTTCCAGGATGAAAACCTGGCGTCCTAACCACTAGAC
>NZ_JASLCN010000204.1 GCF_030151805.1 Fluviicola sp. | reverse complement strand
AGAGTGTGTTCCTGTCCGAAGCCAGTTACGTGGCGTAAAGGAAGCATCATCCTTCACGAAATCCAACCATTGTTTGGAGGAATCCGAATAGGAAATCGATGCCGATAACGGATCGGCGTACAAGTAATTGGCTGGATTTCCTCCTGCAGGGAAGTAATATTTCTCCTGGAAAATTTCAATGGAAACTCCCCATTTCGGAACCATTACAACCTGTTCATTCCTTTGACTGATTGTAACATCGGATGTAACGGAATCCAGCGCGTTTCCTCCTTTGGAATCATAATGATAAATGATCCAGCTGGCAGTGTCGATTCCTTTCAACTCCGCAGGACTGTTTCCAATTCCTGAAGGTCCCGTATACTTCCGGAATTCACATTCAAAGTAACCACCAACCACATTCAAGGGATCAATTACCTTCACGTTGATCGGTCCACCGTTATAATCGTATTCCAATTCGTCTTTGAATCCGTTGGCTACAATCGCATTCTCTGATCCTGTGGTCAATTGCAATTCGCGTCCGCCGTTTCCGGTTCCGTCCAAACGCGTGATACGTGGGGTTTGCCCGTAAACAGAGTTTGCAACAGATCCTCCCAACTCAGGTGCAATCTGATGCGGAATTGCAGGAATTCCGGCTAATGTCGAACCATCCGCATTGATCCGTGAACGCAAATACGGTTTCTTTTGCCCATCGAGACCATCCGGATCACTCGGATCATAGGTTTTATAATTATTATATCCATAAGCTACCGCGATGAAATAGTAAGTCTTGAAGTTCACCAAACGGCGATCTCCCTGGGCAAATAAATCTTCCGTTACACGGAATGTGTGCTTAATTCCAAGATCTGATCCTTTTACTTTTTCAACAGGAAACGTCAGATTAAGTTCCTCATCGTATTCATAGTTAATCAAACGTTTTATCCCGTTTTTCACGTCGCACTGTGCTACCAAACGAGCTACTGACTGATTATCCAAATCTGTAATTCCCGCAGAAGCATCTTTTAACTGGTAAATTTGATAACCTTCAAAACGATAATACTTATCATAAATGATCGGATCACCATTTTGCATCGTATCGCCTATTCCATTCGGATCAGCAATATTAATATCCTCTTCTTCATACTTTTCATCTTTATTATTGGAGTTTTTTGGATTATCCAACATGATAATCAACTCATTCCCCAATTCCTGGATTGTCATAACAGGAGCATTTGGCGGGTTCAAAATACGGAAACAGTTATCAAACAAAGCCTGAGCTTTCGTATCTGCCGTTTTCAAAGCATTTACCGATGAAAAAAGATTTCCTTCGTAACTTCTCGCATAAACGATCCCGACCGTGATATTATTTATGGCTCCCGGACGTAATGTAAACGGACCTGCTGATTGTACAAAACGACGATCCCCAAATGGATTTGAAGCACCTGAAGAACATGGTTCCACTTCCGACCAATCGAAGCCGGGATCAACACCTTCTGTTGCCCAATGCAAAGGATCTGAATCTGCCGGGAACATGTAGTTTGTCTGAATAGAAGTCACACATCCGGTTGACGGAAAACCAGTTCCCCCATAGTATAACTGATCTCCATAACGCCACAATCCCTGCATGTAGTTATAGAATTGCGCCGATGATGTCGGATCCGATTGAATCTCCTGGCCTCCACCTGTATAAATGGTGAAGTTACGCATCCCGTAACGCTCATTGTCTACAATATTATCGCCATAGCCAATGCCCAAACCTTTGTAAACAATTCCTTTGTTCGCAATGGCATTTGCTACTGTCGGCACCACCCATTCTTGTGTAATGGTATCGAAAACCGGCCCCGGATTATCCATTCCATCCGGATCCTGGTAAGGCCCCTCAAAGAAATCAACTCCAATTGCAGGTGGGTTCGGTCCGAACCCGGGGCGACCCGAGGTTGGTTCATCTACTGCTTTCCCATTATACTGGTAACTCAATCCGCGGGAAACGTCACACCCCGCAAAATCATCCATGTAATTCCCTAAATCGGCATCGACGTACTGAGAGAAATACGTATTATACAATGTTTGGGTTCCCCGGTTAATCAACTCGTAGTTGTAAAAGGTCATTTTATTGATCTCATCATCTGTAGCAAAAGCAAATGCCTGCGCATGGATTTCCATCCCAATCGGATCTCCCTGGGATTCCGTGTGGATGTTTCCTCTATCATTGAATACCCACCAGTGAGTTTCATCTCCGTATAAGGATACACGACGATCAGAACCGCATATAATGTCGTCACGCCCCAGGATATCATCATACCAGGGATAATCACCATCTAACGGTTCGTAAAGCAGGTCGTCATTGTTGTCGTAGAACGGAGCCAGGAATTGATCCTGACCACGGCTAACATCCCCGTTACCTGGCCAGGCATTGATTTGAGCCATTGTTTCGTTACTTGGTACCGGACAATCTCCGGTAGTACATTCCATGTAACTGACAAACGTAATCACTCCTGCTTTCGTAATAGTGAAGATGTTATCATACAACAAACATTGGTCCGGGTCGATCGTACCCGCTCCGAAGTCACGTTTTGCATTATGTCCCTGCTGAACAGAAGGATCATAGTTTCCGCTTCCCAGGTCAACACTCAGTGGTCCGGGCCAAAAATCATTCCCCGCCCTGAACTTTACTGCAGCAAGCTTTAATAATCCATTCGTATCCACACCTCCCATCCAAAGGGCTCCGGCATAAATAGATGTTACCACGGTTTCACTTCCCTTTTGTTTCGGAACCGTATACGTTGCGAGACCATTGGCACGGTCCAGGAATAACAATCCTCCTGTTTCCAGCTGACAACTCACATCATTAAACTTCATTGTTAAACGGTAGTTCGCGGGCGCACAGTTTGCAGCTTTTGCTGTCACAGTGGGTTTCGGTTTTTCACCCGATTTCCCACTTTTCTCAAAATCATGATTATAAGCGCTGGCATAGCCAACAAAACACATCATGAACGAGAGCGATAAGTAGTTTAATATTCGTCTCATATTTTCATTTTTTTCTTTCCAGAAAACTCAAACTCTTTTGATTGATGTGACTCCCGGGTCGGCCACCCCAAAACGAGAAGGTTCTTAGGTTGTATAAAAGAAAGAACGAGAGCTCTTAATTAAAGGTTGGTGTAAATCCATGAAAAACAGTAGTAAAAGTGCATTTTTTCAAAAAAAACCAACAAAAAAAGGAGGACTTAAAAAGTCCTCCTTCACTAAATGATATAGTCTACGAAAGTAGTGTCTATTACTTCAAGCTGATGGTAGCTCCAAATGTGTGAATTACACCGAACTGACCAGCTAATCTCATTGCGTATTCCAATCCTAAAGCAGATTTCTTTTTACCAACTAATGCGTCAGCAGAGAAACCAGCAGTAAGACCTGTTAATGCATTTGAACGGTTCTCTGTTTTGAAGAGTCCTTTTTCAGCTACATAACCAACACGGATATTGAACGCTGCTTTGTCAATTGTCAATCCATAATCCAATCCCATACGGTATTGATCTTTCTGGAAAGAGTTTGCTGTAAAAGCCGCACTCCAGATTAACTTGTTCTTTTCATTAAAATTGAAGTCATAAGAAGCTCCGATATTTAACAAAGAAGGTAATTCAAACGTTGCTGCACGTTGCTCTAAAGTTGCCAGGTTACCATTTGCCAGGTAGTTCACCTGATCAGATAATCCATCTCCTTTATACTTCATAACCGGCCCAACGTTTTTAAGAGAAATACCAAATTTAATTTGATCTTGTTCTCCTGTAACGTAACGGATACCAGCGTCAAAAGCAACACCGTTTGCTTTCAGGTTTGAAATGCTCTCAGAGATTACTTTGAAATTCACCCCTCCATAGATACTTGATGAAAAGCTATGTGCAAAACCTACGTTAAACACATTCATACGAGGAGAGAAAGTTCCCTGAGTAGGCTCCGGCAAATCTACCGATGTTCTATCGATATCACCGAAGTTCATAGACTGAACCGAAACAGCAATTACCGTTGATGCAGAAATTCTCTGAGCAATCCCAGCAGAATTCAAAGCAATTCCGGCGCTTCCCATCCAGTTCGTACGGTTAAACTTAACCTGAGTTTTATCTGTAAAAGCCAAACCAGCAATATTTGTGAATGTAGCCTCTAATCCATTGACATGGGATACTCCTGCATCACCAATACCAATACTTCTAGCCCATGGATTCACCAATAATTGTGTAGCACCAGCAGAACCAACACGATCTTCGTTTCCGGCGAATACACTGGAGTAGCTCATCACTACTCCAGCAACCGCTGTATATTTAATAATTTTATTAATCGATTTCATACGTTTTGCTTAACAGGATGATTAAATTGTTTCAAGGTCAACCTGACGCATTCCTCCGAAGAACTTCACAATGCGTTCGCCAACTCCCGGTACTTCTACGTGGATCAAATAAACTCCACTAGCAATCGGAACTCCAATCGTGTTCTTCAAATCCCAATCAATGTAAGTAATCTGATTGTCTTTCTTGAACTGACGGATTAGTTTTCCGC
>NZ_JASLCN010000135.1 GCF_030151805.1 Fluviicola sp. | reverse complement strand
CATTGAAAATAACAGAACCATTTCCGTTATTATTCGGGTGAGTGGTTGTGATAGTTGTTTGCCCGTAAATAAAACAGGAGAACAAACTAAACAAACCTACCCATAGTAATTTTGTCTTCATAAGTATTCAATAAATAGTTTGGTCTAATGTATCGAAAAAAGAATGGCGTATTTTGTTAATTGAACATTAAGGAGCTGTGATCTAACGGATTGCTTGTTTTAAGAAACGATTTACCTGTCAATATTGATTTATCAATAATATACGTGTTTTTGTACGAAAATTTAACATGAACGGTTTGAGGAGTGGATAAACGGCTGAAAGCCCCTGAAACAGTGCAAAGACGTTTTTTTATGGAAGGTCTGTTGTGAGAGTGAGGGGAAATTGAATATTTTTGCTTCTTATGAAGTTGAACGGAAAAACAGCTCTTGTTTCAGGGAGCACACAAGGTATTGGGAAAGCAGTAGCCCTTAAATTAGCTGAAATGGGAGCTAAAGTGGTGCTTTTGGCCCGAAATGAAGAAAAATTGAAGGCTGTCCTGAAGGAGTTGAGCACTGAAAATCAACAAAATCATGAATACCTGGTGGCAGATTTTGCCGATCCTTCCGGGTTGAAACAAAAGATAGAAGGGTATCTTTCTAACGGAAACCGAATAGACATTTTAGTGAATAACACAGGCGGACCAAAAGCTGGACTTGCTATTGACGCCGATATCAGCGAATTTTTGGCAGCATTCAATCAGCACCTGATTTGCAATCACATCCTTGTTCAGGCATTGGTTCCGGGAATGAAACAGCTTGGAGGAGGAAGAATCATCAACGTTATTTCTACGAGTGTAAAACAACCGCTTCCGGGATTGGGAGTGTCCAATACGATCAGAGGTGCAGTTGGAAACTGGAGCAAAACTTTGGCAAACGAATTGGGTCAATTCAATATCACCGTAAATAACGTACTTCCCGGGGCAACGAATACGACGCGCTTGCAGGAAATTGCTTCTAATAAATCCAACAAAACCGGTGATTCCGTAGATTCAATCTTTGAAGAAATGGCAGATGAGTCGCCAATGAAACGGATTGCTCAACCGGAAGAAATTGCTGCTGCTGTTGTTTTCTTAGCGTCTCCCGATGCGAGTTACATCAATGGAATCAATATTCCTGTTGACGGGGGAAGAACAAAATCACTTTAGAACATTGACGTGACCAATGATAGTATCTTCGATATTTGATTTGGTCACATACTTAATCTTATAGGTGTAAGTTCCGTCCGGAACCAACAAATCTTTATAAGTTCCATCCCATTCCCACCGGATGCTGGTAGAATGAAATACTTCCTGTCCCCAGCGGTCATAGATAAATACTTCCGTTTCCTTGATTCCGATCATGGAAGCCTTGAAGGTATTGTTGAACAGGTTGCCATCCGGAGTAAAGGTATTCGGAACATAAATCCACCATTCTTCTTCAATGGTAATTGGTTTAACAACCGTGTCTTTACATCCGATAGCATTGGTCGCAATCAATGTGACATAATATGTACCCGGAACATCATAGGTATTATTCGGGTGAACCAATGTTGAAGTCTGGCCGTCGCCGAATTCCCAATGATACGTGTTTCCGCCTACCGTCAGGTTCTGGAATGTAATCGGTAAATCTTCGAACAATACATTACTGGAGATGGCGAAGTCCGCTACCGGAACAGTGACATTGACTGTTGTAGTTCCTTCTACCGTAAAGGTTTGACATTCGTCGGACACAGATACTGTGTAAGAGGTTGTTGTATATGGATGAACAAAAACCTGTGCTGTTGTTTCTCCGCTGTGCAGCCAATTGTAGAAATACTGACCGTAACCTCCTGTTGCAGTCACGCTGATCGGAACGGTGTCTCCCGGACAAATCAACTGATTTGGCGACATGGTCAATAAAAGCGGCGGACTTGTAATAGTATACATCACGCTGTCAATGGCAGAAACACCGCATTGATCTGTAACTTCTACGTAATACATCGTGCTGGTGCTCGGAATCACGTCCAGCGTATCATTTGTGCCAAGAACAGTTCCGTTTGCCAAATGCCAGGAATAAACAAAATTTCCTGCACCACCACTCACCTGTACGGTCAATTGTTTCGGAACGTACGGGCATATTTCAGTGATATCCGGTGTTGTAACCATCGCAATCGGTTGATAAACCGGCACTGTAACGGTTGCTGTAGCTGTAACCGTCTGGTGTAAACATGCATCCGTTACTGAAACGGTGTAAATTTGAGTTGCTGTAGGATTTACTGTAATGGATGGGGTTGTTTCACCCGTACTCCAAACAATGGTATAAGGTCCTGATCCGCCACCCGGTACTGCTGTCAAAACCGCTTCATCCTGCGGACAAAGTTTATCTACAGAATTCACCGTGACTTCAACCGGCTGGATATCGCCGATTTGAAGATTAAGCATAAAAGGACTTAAGTTTCCACAGGCATCCAGGGTCTGAAAATCAAGATTGATTGTCTCAATTCCTTCCGCAATTCCATCTGCAAAGGCACTGAAATTAAAGCTAATCGTTGTTTGGCCAGGGTTGAAAGTAACGGAATTCGGAATGTTGCTGTAATCTACTCCTTCAGTAGCCGTACCCGAAACAATAATCGGAATAGTCAATGATTGTGAAATACCGGTTGTGCGGGTAAGTGTTACGGTTGTATTTACGCAACCTTCCGCCATGGTTTTACCGTCGTTGAACGGATCTGAAGACATGGTATATTTGATTTCAACCGGAGCTTTTGATGTTAAACTATTTGCTTCCAGGAAAATTCCCGAGTCAAAAATTCCATCTCCAACGTCAGCAATTGCAATGATCAAATGGTATGTTTTACCACATTGAACTTTTGAGACTGCTTCCAGCACTTTGGTGAATCCGTCGTATTGAATATATGCCGAAGAACTGTTGTACGGAGATTGACTTCCGTTTCCGTTCGGTACAAAGTATTGTGGATTGACTGCTCCGATCGGAGTTACTCCCGGTGCGGGAGAAGATGTTCCGTTGTTTACATTATTGATCGTAACCGGAACTCCGCTTGGAAGGCGTGCAATGTTTTGGGCTCCGCTGATTCCGGGACCTGAAATGAAGAATGCGAAAACGTCGTTGAATTGAGAACCGACATATTCGGGATATTCTTCCGAACCGAAAACATATTTAAACCGAACGGTGTCGGCATAAGGAATAAAATCAAATTCAAGAATGGAAGCGTTGTAGGTGCTTGTTCCGCCAACCAGGTTTGAAAGTGCTCCGAATCCGGGCGTACCGTTATCAACACCTGAGTTTGCCTGGTTATTTGGTCCTTGTGGTCCGTTTCCGTTATTGGCAATTGTTCCGGTTGTGATGACCACTCCGGATTGAATTCCAAGGTTCGTTCCGTTTGCCGTGAATCTTCCGATTGCGCCACCGGAACCTGAAAAGTTAATATTGGAAACAGTTACTCCCGGACCTAAAAGTGTATTTTGTACTAATGAAGCAGGACTTTGAGGGGATGTGATCAACTGACCCATCACGGATAAAGGAAAAAAGAAGAGTATCGTCCAAATTAGCTTCATATCATTCTAATAACGCCCATTTTAGGGAATAGTTGTTTCTTCAATTACAAAAAGCGAACCAAAATGGAAATATACTGATTAAACGGTAGGAATCAATGATTTATCCGTGAAAAAATCATAAAAATGAGAGCTTGTCCTGCGATTGATATCATCAACAGTTTGAATGGTGGTTATAACTGTAGACAAAGCCGGACGTAATATTACGTCATTGATTGATAACTGAATTTTCAAAATGAACCCGGAAAATCAGGGAAACAGGTTGGTTTTTTAGTTGTTTTCAACGGGCGTAATTTCGCAATATTACGCCCGGAATCAACAGCATTTTGTTACGGGATCTAGCTAAAAATTCCCTGCAATCCGCACAAGTTGGCATAAGTTCCTCCCAAAGCAATCAAATCGGCGTGTTTTCCGCGTTCAATGATCTGTCCTTTCGACAATACCAAAATTTCATCGGCATTGATAATCGTGCTCATTCTATGGGCTATAATCAAGGAAGTTCTGTCTTTCATCAAATCATCCAGAGCTCCCTGAACAATGCGTTCGCTTTCCGTGTCAAGCGCAGAGGTTGCTTCGTCCAGGATCAAAATGGAAGGATCTTTCAGAACGGCACGTGCGATACTCAAACGCTGTTTTTGTCCACCTGAAAGTTTGTTTCCGCGTTCTCCGATTACCGTATCGTACCCGTGTTCAAGCTGTTCGATGAAGTTGTGCGCATGGGCAATTTTAGCCGCCTGGATAATGGTTTCCATCGAAACATCGTCTCTTCCGAAAGCAATATTGTTTCGAACCGTGTCATTGAACAGGATGGATTCCTGTGAAACAATCCCGATGTTTTTATGCAGATCTTCCAGTTTGTATTCTTTGAGGTTGATGCCATCAATGTAAATGGCGCCTTCATTCACGTCGTAGAAACGCGGGAGTAAATCTGCAATCGTTGATTTTCCGCTTCCGGATTCTCCAACCAAAGCAATGGTTTTACCGCGTTTTAATTCAAAGTGAATGTTCTTTAAAACCCATTCGTCTTTGTATTTGAAACTTACACCATCCAGTTTGATTTCGTCTTTCAGTCCGTGAAGTTCTTTCGGAGTTTCTACTTCGTAAATGCTCTCATTCGTATTTAAAATCTCGTTGATCCGGTCCATCGAAGGCTCTGCTTTGTTGAGGTTTCCGATCGCAGTTGCAATTCCCTGGATGGGCCGCAACAATTGTGAAAACACGATGATGAAAGTAATAAACTCGGCTCCTCCGAGCATGTCGTCATCGCCGTTCAGAATCATGGTTCCTCCGAACCAGACCAGGCAGATCATCACCGTTGCACCCAGGAATTCGTTCAATAACGGAGACAAATCGCCGCGTCTGAATGTTCCGGTGTTTAGTTGCTGCAACCTCAAATTCACTTTTCTGAAACGCTCTACCACAAAAGGAATCGCGTTAAATGCTTTGATGACTTTAATTCCTCCCATGGATTCTTCCAAAATCGAAAACACGAGACTCGTTTGCTCTTGTCCTGCTTTTGCAGTTTTTTTCAGACTTTTCCCGATCCTGGAAATAACGAAGGCAGAAATGGGAAGGAGTACAAATGAAATCAGGGTCAATTTCGGGCTGATATAAATCAACGAAGCAATCGAGACGATGATGGCAAAAGGTTCGCGGAAAACCAATTCCAAAACGGCAATTACGGCTAATTCAATTTCTCTTACGTCGCTGTTGATCCGCGCCATTAAATCTCCTTTTCGCTGTTCGGTATAAAAACTCAGGGGAAGTTTCATCGCTTTGGAAAAAAGCTGATCCCGCAGGTCTCTCACTACCGCCATGCGCAATTGGGATTGATGCCAGATTGCACCGTAACGAAATAAATTTTTCAGGAAAAACGCAGCGATTACGGAAACACATACGAATAACAATGCTTCTTTGGGATTGGCTTTCACCATTTCATTCATGGTATAATTGTACCAATCCTTGCAGTAAGTGAAAAAGTTGATAAAACCACCATGATAATGAGGTTCAGCCAGATCAGCAGCTTCATTTACCTTGAAAATCAGTTGCAGAAACGGGATGAAAAGGATCAGGGACAGCAAGTTGAAAATGACGTACAATAAGTTGTAAATGATTGTCAATATTGCCAATACCTTATAGGAAAAGGTATATTTATAAAATACGATTAATGATTTCATGTGCTACAAAGATATGTTTTTGTTGTCCTTTGTGTATGAACGAGTTTACAATTCTTAACTTTGCAGTATGAGTTCTATTAGACAAAACCGAATTGAGGGGGTAATTCAAGAAGAATTAGCGACTTATTTTCAACGCAATGCAAGTGAAATCTGCCTTGGGGCAATGGTCAGTGTAACGATCGTCCGGGTAACTTCCGATCTGTCATTGGCGCGCATTTATCTTTCTGTTTTTGCAGGTCCGGATAAAAAGGACGTTTTGAATAACATTCAGCAAAATTCACGTAAAATCCGTGGCGAAGTAGGAAAACGCCTGAAAAATATGCACAAGATTCCGGAGCTTCAGTTTTACATTGATGACTCATTGGATTATGCGGAAACGATCAATAAACTATTGAAAGATTAAAGTTTCGTTCTTCATAGCAAGAAGGTATCTTCGATATACGAGGAAGCAGCGAAACCTGGTGAGTTGGATCACCCGGATTTCTGTTTCCGGAATTGCGGTTATCACAGCCGCTCTTGTGATCATATTGTCTGCATTTAACGGAATCGAGCAAATGGTTTCCAAGTTGTATTCGGATTATGATCCTGCAATTACGATGCGTTCACTAAAGGGTAAAACCTTTGATTCCACCGCAGTCAATCTGAATGAATTGCGTGCCATTCCCGGAGTTATTTCCTTGTCCAAAGCCATTGAAGAAACGGTGATTGTGAAACATGGAAAAAAATGGGTTAATGCACGCATGGTCGGAGTTGATTTTTCATTCGTGGATGCCTGTCAGCTGGAAAAACACATGGTAGACGGCTATCCGAACCTGGAAGAAAACGGTGAACCAACTGCTGTGATCGGCGCTTCTTTACTGGATAAAATAGACGGTTACATTTCAGAATTGGACGGTTACGAAGAATTGATTTTGTATACGCCGCTCCGGGATGCGTCGATGGCGCGTTTGAAAAGTCCGTTTAAAGTTTCCCCGCTTAAAGTGGTGGGAAGAATGAATTACAATAAAGACATCAACATGTCTGATTTGCTGGTTCCGATCTATTTTGCGGAAGTACAGCTGAATTACGACACCGATATTACCGCGATTTATTTCCATGTAGCGAAAAAGGATATTCCGGCAGTAAAATCCGTGTTGGAAAAACGCTTTGGGAACAAATTCCGGATCAAAACTGCTGCGGAAAAGAACGAGCTTATTTTTAAAACCAGCGAAAGCGAGAAGAAAATCGTGGTGCTAATCCTGCTGTTTATTTTTGTTTTGGCAGCCTTTAACCTGGTGGCTTCTTTGAATATGTTGTTCATTGAAAAGAAAGAAAACATTGAAACGATGGAACGTTTCGGGGCTACCAAGCGCTTTGTGTTCCAGATTTTCTTCTTTGAAGGGATTTTGATTGCAGTGAAAGGAATCATCATCGGGTTGGTTTTGGGGATTGGAGTGTGCTTGCTACAGGTGTATTTCGGTTTGCTGAAAATGCCGAATTCCGGTAATGAAGCTTTCCCGATTATTTTGCAGGTGAAAGATGTGCTGTTTATTTTGGGAACAGTGATTTTGCTGAGTGTTTTGTCGGCCTACTTTCCGGTGCGCTACCTGGTTCGTAAAACGATTAGCTGATTCGGGGAACACTTCTCTTTTTAGATTCAAAAATGCCTTTTTGCCAGTTTGCCAAATGGCAACCAATTACCAGGGTATATTTTTTAAAAGCACCCGGTTTTATTCGTTTGCCCGGTATTTACGCAACCCGATAATCGTAATATCATCCGTCTGCTCATGCCCTTCAGACCAGTTCGACCAGGCATTTTCAAAGTACTTCTTCTGCAAAGGCATCGATTCGACTTTGATCTTTTCCAATAACTCCTTGATGCGTTTGAACGAGAATTTCTTGTTCCGGATTGATCCGAATTGTTTTTGGAAACCATCCGTAATTAAGTACAGCTGATCTTCGTCTGCCAGGGAAACGCTGATTTTATTATAAATAAGCGACTCCGCATCGGCATCCTTTTTAGTAGACCGGTAAAGCAGAAACTCTTCCTCATGAATGTGAATGAGTGAAACGCCGCTGGTTGCAAATTCCAGGTTGTCTTTTTCGAAAACAGCCACCAGTGCATCCATTCCTTCTGCGGTTAAAGTATTCCTTCCGTGATTCAACAGCTTATGAAGTTCATAATTCAGATCATTTAAAATCTGTGCCGGATCATCCACTTTTCGCTCAATAACAATCTGATTCAGGAGGTTGATTCCCAAAATCGTCATAAATGCTCCTGGAACTCCATGACCGGTACAATCTGCCAAAACCAGGATGAGTTTATCGCCTACCCGGTGAGTCCAGTAAAAATCACCGCTTACAATATCTTTGGGTTTGAAGATCAGGAAATGATCCTCAAAATGATTCCCTATTTCAGAGGCTTTTGGCAATAAGCTGTACTGAATGCGTTTCGCAGAATTGATACTGGAAGTAATGTCCTTGTTTTGTTGTTCGATCAGTAATTCATTCGCTCTTTTTTCCGTGATATCACGAGCCAGAGC
>NZ_JASLCN010000131.1 GCF_030151805.1 Fluviicola sp. | reverse complement strand
AATTGAAACCACAGGAGTATCACCTTCCGTTTCAATCCTGCCGGCAGATGTTTTATTTACAGTTAATCTGGATAGACGCGGTTTTACTGTTGTTAATTGGGGAACTATCACAACTGCTCCGAAAGAGGTAACGATTACTGTAACGGATTTGTGTGGTTGTGAAGAGATCTCTACAACATATACGGTTTACGTTTATCCGAATCTTGATCCGATATTCAATGTTTCAGGTTTGGGAAGTAGTGGTTCTTCATTAACTAATTTTTCAGGAGTTTCAACTGAGGGAATGCCAGGAGTGATTCATTCCTGGGAATTGTATACAACAACTGGTCCGGGTGGCTCGCCTGTTACCCTGGTTCGCGGTCCGTATTCAAACCCGGGAGCAGGAAGTGTTTTCTCTGTAGATGCGTCAACACCGCTTCCGGTACTGGTAACCGGACAATATTACCTGATGACTCATCGGATGAGATTTGAAAATGGAGTTTGTAGTTCACAGGACTCCAGCCGGATTGTATATATTTCTGAAAAATCCCTGATTGATCTGGGATCGCCAGGGCAATTCACCGAATCAGAGATACAGGAAATCGTGAAGAAACATGAAGCTGATAATTTAAATCCGAAAAATGCTGTTGTTTTCCCGAATCCGACTAATGGGGCTATTACAGTTGAAGCAACTTCTGAATGGAATACGATTTCGATTGTCGATGCAGGAGGAAAGGTATTAGAAATGAATTCTAAAGCGGCTAAAAGACAAGTTTTTGATGTGTCAGCTTACCCGGCAGGAACTTATTATTTCAAGATTGTATCCGATTCCGGAACACAATTGGAACAATTTATCAAGCAATAATCTTTAGGGAGAATCCGGTTTTGTAAATTCAGAACCGGATTTTTCTTGTTTCAGAAGTATACGTTGATCGCTTAAGTTATAATCGGGAATTTCTTTCGCACCGTCAGCAAAGTTGCCAATGAAACAACCGTAATGGAACTCAACGGCATCAGAACGGTTGCAACGAAAGGTGTTAAAGCTCCCGAAACGGCAAATCCGATTCCGGTGAGGTTGTAACAGATCGAAAAGGCAAAACAAATCTTCAGGAATTTCTTTCCATCGCGGATGAAGCGGAAATAGGCTGCTAAATTGCTTAAATGTTGTGCTTTCAGGATTGCGTCTGAAGCCGGAGTGAAGCGAACCAAATCTTCCGACAAGGCAATTCCGACAAAAGCGCTGTTCAAAGCTCCGGCATCGTTCAATCCGTCTCCGATCATCAGAACATAGTTTCCGCTTTGCTGAAGCTGGTCCACAAATCCTTTCTTTTGCAAAGGCTGCTGTTCGAAAAGAAAAGTGGTTTTTTCGGGGAAAATTGCTTTCAGCATCTCGTGATCCTTTGATTTATCTCCTGAAATGACCGCTAGTTGATAGTTTTGAGCCAATTCCGGGATAAGCTTCTCCAGGTTGGTGCGCAAACTCGATTGAAACACAAATTTCCCGATGATGGAATCTCCGTCGGCAAAAAATACAACAGATTCGTCGCTTTCCGGGTGTTCTGCTCCTGTAAATTCTGCTGAACCAAGCTTGTAGTTCCCGAACCCGATCCCTTTTCCCGGAATTTCAATCGGGGTATGGGAAGAAGAGGAATGTTGCATTGGTTTCAACGAATCGTGAATGGCCTTTGCATACGGATGAACCGCGTGTTTGGTCATGAAATAAAGAATGGCTGTTTCCGTTTCGGATAAATCTTTCCCTTCGAAATGAATGTGTTTGTGATCCTGTTCGGTCAAGGTTCCGGTTTTATCGAACACCACGACATTGCATTTCTGAATGCGCTCGATAATGGCTGTGTTTCTCAGGTAAAAACCGTTTTTTCCAAGCACTCTCAGGATATTCCCGTAGACAAACGGAACGGAAAGTGCCAAAGCACAAGGGCAAGCTACGATCAACACAGAAGTGATGATCTCCGGAATTTGAACCGGGTCGACGAACCCCCAAACCAGTGAAGAGATTCCGGCAACGGCAATGACCGCTGCGATAAAGTATTTTGAAATGCGGTCTTGCCGCGTTTGAAAGGCCAGCTCCGTTCGTTTGGCATGCCGTTCGTTCCAAAGCTGGGTTAAGGCGCTCCGTTCGGTGGTTTTGGAAACCGTCAGTTCAATGGTTTCACCGTAACTTTTCCCACCGGCATAGATGAAATCGCCTTTTTTCTTTTCAATCCAATCGGATTCACCGCTCACAAAACTGTAATCGATGGTTGCTTTTTCTGAGAGCAGCACCGAATCGCAGGGAATGATTTCTTCGTTTCGGATGGCAATCCGGTCTCCGATCTTTAATTCATCAATCGGGCAAAGAATGGAACCTCCCTGTTCTTTTTTGATCACGGCAACCGGAAAATAGGAACGGAAATCGCGCTCAAAAGAAAGCCATTGATAGGTTTTTCCCTGGAACCATTTCCCGATAAGCAAAAAGAAGATAAAAGCGGCAAAGGAATCCATGTATCCCGGACCTTCGTTGGTGAAAATGGCCACACAGCTTCGGATGTAAAGTGCTAAAATTCCAATTGCAATGGGAATATCCAGGTTCAGCGTTTTGATTTTCAATGCGCCGATTGCCGATTTGAAATAATCTCTGGCAGAAAACAATAACACCGGAATGGAAACGGCGAACGAAAGATAAGAACTCAGATTCCGGACTCCCGCGTAGGTTTTGTCGATTCCCAGGTATTCCGGAAAACTCCAGAGCATGATGCTTCCGAATGCAAACCCGGCAATTCCCAGTTGAAGCAGCAAGCGTTTATCAAAAGTAGAAGCAGATTTGTCGGTGGATTTGAAATCGGGTTCGTAACCGATCTTTGTCAGTAACACCGCGACTTCGGAAAGTTTGATTTTTTCCGTATTGACCGTAATGGTTGCCGTTCTTTTCGGAAAATGAACACTGGAACGGATAATCCCGTCATTCAGCTTATGTAAGTGTTCGAGGAGGTAAATACAGCTGGCGCAATGAATTTGAGGAAGATGTAAGGTCACACGAACGGTTTGCTGTTCCTGGAAATCCACAAAACGTTTCCGCAGTTCCGGATCGTCCAACACGGCAAAAGCGCCTTCCTGAATGTGATTCGGACGAATTCCTGCCTGCTCGTCCTGTTCGTAATAAGCACCCAAAGCATGTGCAGAAAGTAATTGATACACCTGTTTACAGCCGTTGCAGCAAAATGCATGACTGTCCAGGTAAAGTACCGAATTCTTCAGCTGATCGTGACAGTGAAAGCATGTTGTATCTGTTTTTTGTCGTTCCATTTCGTCGGGGTGATGTTAGATCGTCATGCTAAATTTTCTGGCTGCGATATCGTTCTCAAAATAAGCATCAAAAGCCATGCAGCAGTTCCGCACGAAGGGCATTCCCGTTTCGGAAATTTCAATGGTTCCGTCCTTGATTGTCAATAAACCGTCGTTTACCATTTCAGCAAGTTTTTCTTCTGTTTTTTTTCGATCCAAAGTGGTCGTTTCGGGAAATGTGGTCTCAAAATGACACATCAAATGGAGGATATGCTGCCGGATTTCCAAATCCGATTCACTTAACTGATGTCCTTTGGTGATTGGAAGCTCATTGTTTTCAACGCGTTTCAGGTATTGGCTCACACTTTTTTCATTTTGCGCAAAACCGAGTTTGCAATCCGAAATAGCCGACATTCCCAAACCGATCAGCAAGGAATTCGGGGTGGTGGTATAGCCCATGAAATTGCGGTGAAGTTTCTTCTGAGAAGCAGCAAGAGCTAATGTATCGTCCGGCAGGGCAAAATGATCCATCCCGATTTCGATGTAGCCTTCCTGCAGAAAAACACCTTTGGCGTATTCGTACAAACGGCGTTTCAGGTCTGCACTTGGAAGATCTGCTTCGTCATAGCCTCGTTGTCCGGTTCCTTTCACCCAGGGAACGTGTGCGTAGGAATAAAGCGAAATCCGGTCGGGTTTCAGATTCAAGGTTTGTTCGACCGTATTTCTGAATCCTTCCATGGATTGTTTCGGCAGACCGAAGACCAAATCGTGGGAAATGCTTTCGTAACCGGATTTACGTGCATTTTCATGACAAAAAAGCACGTGTTCTTTGGATTGAATCCGGTGAATGGCTTTTTGCACAAGCGGGTCATAATCCTGGATTCCGAAACTGATGCGTTTGAAACCCAATGCGTGAAGTTTTGAGAGGTGTTCGGTCGTTGTGGAGTTCGGGTGTGCTTCAAACCCCATTTCGATTTGTAGGGAGAAGGGAAGTATTTGCTTCAATCCTTCTATAAGCCGAACCAATTCGTCTGCCCCGAAAAAAGTAGGTGTTCCACCACCTAAATGGATTTCTTCAATTTCACTTTCCGGATCAAGATTCCCGGCGATTAATTGCCATTCTTTCAGAACTGCATCAATGTACCGGCTTTCCACCTGGTGATTGGTTGTGATGTGTTTGTGACAGCCGCAAAAGGTGCAAAGCGAGTCGCAATAGGGAAGGTGAATGTAGAGAGACAATTTTTTATCCGTTTCCGCATGTTGTGCTTTTCGCACCAAAGAAAGCCAATCGTTTACCTGCCATTGCCGGATGTTCCAATAAGGAACAGGAGGATAGGAAGTATAGCGTGGTCCGGGAACATTGTACTTTTGGATTAACTCACTTGCCGTCATACCGAACTTTTTTGCAAAAGTAAATTGTTCAAAACCTTGAAAAAATGATGTACATCAGTTTTCGTAGAATCAGTAAAATAGCTAACTTCGCAGGAAATAAATTGACGAAGACAAGCTTATGGTGGAAAAATCACATAAACATGTGAGTTGTGACGCATGTGCAGCCAGAACAAACAGTCTTTTCGGGCAATTTACCCCAGATGAAGTTACGAAGCTAAATCACCATAAGTCCTGTCAGTTTTATAAAAAGAATCAGACGATTTTTGTAGAAGGAAGTTTTCCGCGAGGTGTTTTTTGCATCAATCACGGAAAAGTGAAGGTGTATGCTTTGGGTGATGAGGGGAAAGAGCAGATCGTTCACATTGCGAAAGCAGGGGAAGTGATCGGCTTCAGGGCTATGCTGAGCGGCGAGCCTTACAAACTTTCGGCGACCACGCTGGAAGATTCGAATGTGTGTTTCGTTTCCAAGGATGATTTTCTGAATATGATGGATACCAACGTCAGTCTGCGCAATTCATTGATCCAGGAATTGTCGAAAGAATTGGGTGAACGAGCCATTTTCATTACCAATCTGGCACAAAAAACAGTGCGTGAACGTTTGGCTTATTCCCTGATGATTCTTGCTGATATTTACGGCGACGAACCGATCAACCTTTCGCGGGAAGATTTGGCGAATTTCGTTGGAACGGCTACCGAAACGTTGATCCGCCTGTTGAAGGATTTCAAAGAAGAGGGATTGATCGACACGCAGACGCGGAAGATCTTCATCGTCAAAAAAGAAGAAATCATCCAATTGGCAGGAGGACACCGATAAAAGACACCGAATGCCGAAGGGTTGATGAGTTAGAATCAAGATGCTTATAGTTAAGTGTTGGGGTGTAGGTAGAGGAGATGAACTCCATTTTTTGCAGTAGGTTTTACAAATCTGTAACATGTTTTTATTTTAGGATTTCAAGGTCTTATTCCTTTCTGATCCCTGGAAAACAGGACTGAAGAGGGCATAAAACGGCTGAAACGCCCTAAAACCG
>NZ_JASLCN010000125.1 GCF_030151805.1 Fluviicola sp. | reverse complement strand
GATGGTGGAACTTACCCGAATAATGACTCTATTTGGTTTGTACCTCCTACAAGAAATGGCTTCTTGGTTGATTTGAAAATCACAGACGGTTTTCCAAGTTCAAACAGAATGCTCAGTAAAGTCAGAGTTTCGCAGTTACCAATTTTTGCAGGAACAGGACCAATTGAGGATACCGTTTGTTTAGGAGAAAATACGGTTTTGATCGGAGGTGTTACACCGAGTGATACTGTCGGAGTTACGATTCCCGGAGGTTCCTACCAAATTGGTGGATCTTTTGCAGGATTAACATATCTTCCGGATGGTTCGGGACAAAACTATGTAACAACCATTAATATTACCGGTTTCCCGAATAATGCCACGATTCAGAACCCAGCGGATTTGAATCAGATTTGTTTGACGATGGAACATTCATGGACAGGGGATTTGGAAATCTGGTTGGAATGTCCGCCAATCGCTCCTGCTACGACCGGAAGTACGGTTATTCTTTTAAACTCATACGATAATACGTTTAATGAAGCGCTTCCCGGAGGAAATAGTGGAAATGGTATTTTCTTAGGTCATCCGCTTGATAATAATTCCCAAACTCCGGGAGTCGGATGGGAATATTGTTTCAGTTCTGTTAACAATACTATCGGACCAATGAATCAAAACTGGGGTAATACCGTTCCTGTAGCTTATCAGGCAGGTCCACCGGAATTATCAGCAGGAAATTCAATGGATCCTTCGGATGTGTATCAACCGGAAACTTCCTTTGGAACTGCTTTGGCAGGTTGTCCGCTTAACGGTGACTGGAAAATCCATGTAAGAGATAATCTGGCACAGGATAACGGGTATATTTTTGAATGGGGATTATTCTTTGATCCTTCTTTCTTCTCCGGATCTGCTGGTTATCAGACTTCCGCAGTAGATACTTACTGGAGTCCGGATCCTACAATTGTGAGCGGACCGAATGATACATTGGTAAACGTCATTCCTAATCAGACAGGTAGTCACAATTATATCTACAATTTGACTGACAATTATGGTTGTCATTACGATACTACGGTAACAATTTATACGTGGCCTGCACCAATCATTTTCCCGGATACTTTAGCATGTAACTTTACGTATAACGTAAATGGAACTGTTGCTGCTAACGGAGGTGTTTGGTCATGCGCAGATACAAATGTTCATTTCTTACCGAATGCAAATGTCTTGAACCCGGTAATTACTTCCAGCATTCCGGGAACGTTTGAAGTCACCTTCACGGATAATGAATGTGGTATGGCAATTACCTCTTCGATTGAATTTATCAATTGGGCTTATGTAACCACGGTGGATACGGTCATTTGTATTGGAGGCACGCTGGTAACGTCTTGTGGAGTATATCCGCAAAATGACTCGTATGTCTGGAGTAATGGTACGGTCGGGCACGATATTACTGTAACGCAGGGTGTTTATACTGTAACCGCAAGTAATGAATGTAACTCGCATTCATCTACGATGACAATCGGGGGGAAAGTATGTTACATCACTGCTCCGAACATTATTGTACTTTCATCTACATCCGGAAACAACAAATTCTTCCTGTCTTATGACGGAGTTGCTGAGTTCCATATTTCCATTGTAAACAGATGGGGGAACTTAATTACGGAATACAACGATCCGGGTGCTGCCTGGGATGGTAGAAATATGAACGGTGAAGTTGTCTCTGAAGGAACGTACTTCTACAAGTTCAGCGCGAAATTGCAAACAGGAGAAGAAATAGAACAACAAGGATTTGTTCAAGTCTTCCACTAATTAAAAATGATGTTAAAAGGCTCTGTGAAAACAGAGCCTTTTTTATTTTTGTATCATTAGGAAATGAACTAGTGCAAACAAGATTAATTGAATATTACAAAGAAGGAGAAAGTTATGGAAAAACGAATCAAAGTAGGGGTAAACGGTTTTGGTAGAATCGGAAGATATTTCAGCCGCCTGGCATTGGCGAATCCTAAAATTGAATTGGTGGCGATTAATGATTTGGCGCCGATTTCGACGTTAGTACACTTGTTGAAATACGATTCGGTTCACGGAAGAATGCATGACGAGTTTGAGATTAATGGAAATGAGTTGATCTTTAATAAAACGGAAAAGATCACCTTTTTGCAACATAAAAACCCGGAGGAGATTCCATGGGGTGATTTGGGAGTAGATATTGTGATTGAATCAACCGGATTGTTTTTAACTTCTGAAAAAGCCGGAGTTCATTTAAAATCCGGTGCCAAACGAGTGATTTTAAGTGCTCCTTCTGTTGGAGATGATATTTTTAACGTGGTAATTGGTGTGAACGATCATTTAATCACGGATGAACATAAAATCATCAGTAATGCTTCCTGTACGACCAATTCGGCTGCTCCGTTAGTGGCAGTTTTGAAAGAGTTTTGTGATATTGAAGAAGCGTACATTACAACGATTCACAGTTATACATCCGATCAGCGTTTGCATGATAGTCCTCATAAAGACTTGAGAAGAGCCAGAGCTGCTGCTCAAAGTATTGTACCGACATCGACCGGTGCAGCAAAGGCGATCACGCGTATTTTTCCTGAGTTGGAAGGGAAAATGGGAGGTTGTGGAATGCGTGTTCCGGTTCCGGATGGTTCATTGACCGATTTGACTGTGATAGTGAAAGAAAACCCACCGACAGTGGAACAAATCAATACAGCATTTAAGAAAGCTTCGGATACCTATTTGAAAGGAATTATCCGCTATACGGAAGATCCGATTGTATCGGTGGATATCCTGGGAGATTCCAATTCGTGTATTTTTGACAGTGAGCTCACTTCTGTGATCGGAAACATGATTAAAGTGGTTGGCTGGTACGATAACGAAGCCGGTTTTTCAAATCGGTTGATTGATTTGGTTGTGAAGATCGGTTAATATAAAAACGTCGGGGCGAAAAATTTTTCGCCCCGACGTTTTTATATTCAATTTTATAATTTCAATACCCACGCTCCCGGAACAGAACCCTGAATTTTAGCAGCTTCTGCAGTTGCCTCGTTCAGTGTGCCGAAACCTTTCACGCTTACACGATGCATTCCGTTGTGCATGGTAACTGCCGCATCACCAAATCCCTGAGAACGCAATTTTGAAGCCAGTTTATTCGCATTTGCTTCTGATCCGAAAGATCCTGCAATCACGTGAAATGATTTGGAACTATCAAAACTTCCTGAAGACCCGGAAGTACTTGCCGGAGTTTTTGTCACAGGTTTCTTGTTTACAGTAACTGTTGGTTTTACAGCAGGTTTTGTAACCGGTTTCGGTGTATTTTCCTTAACGGGTTTCGGAGCCGGGGTTTCTTTAATAACAGTAGCCGGTTTTTTAGCTTCTTTTTCGATTTCTTTGGCAGGGAGCTTATCTTCCACAACCTGCACCTGATCTTCCGGAACGGGTTCTGAGTCAGTATTCGAATCAATATTCACATCTGCTTCGTCTTCCAAAACTTTGACGTCGTCACTTCCTTTGGCAACATCGTCATTGTCTCCCGCTAATTCTGCCAAAATCGGGAAGTCTTTTTTCAAACTGTCGAATTTAATGGCAATGAAAGTTCCCGAGCCTAAAATCAAAACCAAAAGTCCCCAAAGAATATAGGAAAGCACAGAGCTTTTTTTCTTCGCTTTCGGTTCTTTGACTACTTTTTCTTTTTTAGGAGCTTCCTTTTTCGGGGCAACGGTTTCTTTTTGTGGTTTCGGAGTCTCAACGGGAGCTTTTGCTTCCGGTTTTTCAATAACAGGAGCAACCGGAGGAATCACCTTTTCTTCTTTGACAGGTGGAGCTTTTGGAGTTTCAGCAACAACCGGTTTGGGTTCCGAAAATTCCGGTTTTTCTATTTTTATTTCCTGCTCAATAACAGGTGATTTTTCTTCTTCAATTATTGGTTTTTCAACTATTGGAGGAACAATGATCTCCTTTTCCTTCAGCTTTTCATCTTTGTCAGATGAGGCTTCAGTCTTCAGAATCTTTGCTTCTTCTTCTTTTTTCTCAATTGCCGGAGGAGTTGTGCTTTCAGTAGCAGTAGCACTTCCGGACCATACTTCAAACGCAATTTCACCGTCTACTTTGATGAAACGACCAAATTGATACATATCGTAGGAATTGCCTTTATCCAGCTCAGCAGTGACTTCACGAACAAATTTTGAAATCAGGTTGGTAGCATCATTGAGTTCCATGTTTTCCTTACTGGCGATGTGCTTTGCGAGCGTTCCATCGTCAAACTTCAAATAGGGCATAAACAGGATCTCTCCCGTGCTTTCGTTGGTCACTGTCAAAGCACCAAGACCGGGGATAATCAATGTTTTAACCTCTTTTAATAGTTGTAGTAAGTAATTATTCATGATGCGAAGTTTTGTTCTAATTTAAAGTTTTTATCCAAATATCGACGAGAAAGTCATACTCTCTTTCAGCCGGACACCTTTTTCGGTCTGCTCAACCGTACAGCATTCGTTCACGCTGTCGTGCTCCAAAAAGAGTACCAATTCGTTATTGGCAGCCTGATTTAGGAAATCTCCCTTTTCACCTAAGGTAA
>NZ_JASLCN010000061.1 GCF_030151805.1 Fluviicola sp. | reverse complement strand
CGAAAACATCCAGCCCGCCATAACCTGCTGATCCATCCGAAGAAAAGAAGAAAGCCCCCGATTCGTGAAAGAAAGGAAACATTTCATTTCCCGAAGTATTGATCGACGACATGTTTTCCGGGATTGACCAGCTTCCGTCTACCCATTTCGAGCGGTAAATATCCACACCACCTTTTCCTCCCGGCATATCCGAAGCAAAAAAGAGCATTTTTCCGTCCGGTGAAAGCGTTGCATGACCAACACTGTAATCGTTGCTGTTAAACGGAACCGGTTCCGGTTCAGACCAGGTTTCCCCATCCAATTTTGAAACATACAAGGAGAAAAGCCGTGTTCCGTCGATGGCCTTTTCGTTGTAATTATTCCGGGTAATAAACACACTTTTTCCATCGGGAGCAAAAGCAACCGGCCCTTCGTGATATTTCTTGTTGACCTTTTTGTTTTTAACCGCTTTAATATTGCTTACATTATTGTCTGAAGGATTAATATCTGCCTGATAAATGTCCAGGAAAGAAAGCCGGTTTCCGAGCCAGGTTCTGTTCACCGCCTCGCTTTTTCTTCTCGAAGAAGTAAAGTACAGCTTTCCGTCATGGATTGCAGGTCCAAAATCCTCCTGTTCCGTATTGAACGGAGCATTCTGAACCTTTATCGCAACCCCCTGAGTTGAAAATTTTGCCAATGATTCGTTCAATAATCTGAAACGATCCATTTCACTATCTTTCGGATTCAATTCGGAATAAATCTTCAATTGAGTTTCTGCCTCCACATATTTTTCGTTTTTCATCAACATCCGGGCATATTCCAAATGGTCGTTCGGAATCCGGTCCATGCGTTTGCAAACAGCCGCATAGCATGATTCCGCCTTGTCATATTCCCCGATTTTATCGTAACCCAAAGCCAATTTCCGCAATACTCCGGCATCTTTGTCCTTCACTTTTTCAAGTGTGTGAACGGATGCATAATAATCGTACATATTCAATTGTTTTGTTCCGATAATCTCATTCTTATCCTGTGCTGATGCCCAACTAATCAGTAAGCATGAAACAGCAAATAGTATCAATCTTTTCATCGTTAGAAGTATCTGGGTGATTTAATTTTTCCATCGTTGTTAAACAGCAAATCATAGCGCAGCATCAGCTCATGACTTCCTCCGTTGTACTTGCCGGTTCTGACTCCTGTAGACCAGTCAAACGAATATCCGAAAAGCAATTGCGAAGAAATATGAACTCCCAGCAATGCTCCTACTCCATCTCCTGTCCGATACATCACTCCAAGGTCGATCAGGTCTCTCAACATAAATGTTCCCGTAAAATCCAATTGAAAAGGCGCATTCTGAACAATTTTTGCCAGGGCCGTAGGCTTGAATTTAACGGAAGGAGAAAGTGTGAACACCGCACCTGCAATAAAGTAATAGTGTCTTCTCTCTTTGGAAAGATCCACCGAGGAATTACTTCCTGTTGCAAACAAGTTGTTTTCCAAAATGGATGGTACGGATGCCCCCACGTAGAAATTAGGCATCTGGAAATAAATTCCGGCTCCTAAACTCGGAAGCATTTTTCCCCTCATATTACTCATAAAAGACACGTCGTTCGGATCAGCTAATGTCAGGGTATTGACATTAGCTGAGAAGCTGTTAAAGCCTCCGTTGACTCCGAAACATAGACGGGCTTTGGTAGATAACTTTAATCGATAGGCGAAATCCACATTCAATGATGTATTGTTTGTAGGTCCGATTTTATCATTCATCACACTCAACCCGAGACCGATATTCTTTTTGGCAATCGGAGTATGGGCTGTAAATGTTTGTGTTGTCGGTGCTCCTTTAAACCCAACCCATTGGAATCTTCCCAATGCAGTGAAAGTCAAAGCATCCCGGCTTCCCGCATAAGCAGGATTTATCACAAGCGTATTATACATGTAATGCGTATAAGCGGCTTCTTGTTGCGCATGCAATTGATTTAATCCTAAAACAATGAATGCTGATAATATGATTCTACTTTTCATGATTAACGAGTTATATAGGTGTAACCTTTCACTACTTTATCTCCGCCTAATTCAAGAATATAGAAGTAAGTACCTTCCGGTAATACATCTTTTCCAACAGCGTTTTTACCTTGCATGGTTCCATCCCAGTCATTGAGATAAGGACTCGCTTTGTAAACCTCTGCTCCCCAACGGTTGAACACTTTGAGTTTGTTGTTCGGGAATTTATCCAGATTCGGAATAATCAGTGTTTCATTGGAATTATCACCATTTGGCGAGAACCCTTCAGGCACAATCACAAGGCTTGGATCACCGCTATACGGATTACAAGCTATCGAATGCGGCAGCGGATCACACGGATCAAGCGGATCGGAAGTTCCTGTCGGAACATATGGTGTGGAAGGATCGTCCACTCCGTGGATTTCTTCTCCGTCTGTAACACCATCTCCATCCGTATCCGGATCATTCGGATTGGTTCCGTTTGTTGCTTCATCCCCATTTGAAACGCCATCACTATCGCCGTCACAAGCCAAACTTGTTGCCAACGGATCACACGGATCTAATGGATTGGAGGTTCCGGTAGGAACATACGGTGTTGAAGGATCATCTGTTCCGTGAACTTCTTCTCCATCTAACACGCCGTCACCATCTGTGTCCGGATTATTCGGATTCGTTCCGGCTGTTGCCTCGTCGCCATTCGTTAATCCGTCGCCATCGCTATCACAAGTTATACTATTATTATTCGGATCACATGGATCTAACGGATTGGAACCGTGGCCCACTTCATATCCGTCCGAATAACCGTCACCATCTGTATCCGGGTTATTCGGATCCGTCCCAACTGTTGCTTCATCTCCATTCGACAAGCCATCGCCGTCACTGTCGCAGGCAGGGCTCGTATTGATCGGATCACATGCATCCAACGGATCGGAAGTTCCTGTTGGTGTGTAAGGTGTTGAAGGATCATTTATTCCAGTAACTTCTTCACCATCCAAAACACCGTCACCATCCGTATCCGGATTATTCGGATCCGTTCCTGCCGTTGCTTCCTGGCCATTGGTTAATCCGTCACCATCAATATCACATACCGGGTTGGTCGGATTCGGATCACATGGATTCAACGGATCAGAGCCAAAATTCACCTCATGACCATCATTGTATCCATCACCGTCCGTATCCGGATTGTTCGGATCTGTTCCCGTATTATTCACTTCATCGAAATCGGATAAGCCATCGCCATCCGTGTCCACGTTACAGTTAATCATAGTCACCGCTACCGGCACAGAAGGTTGAGAAGAACACATTCCGTTTGAAACCGTTACCGTAAAGCTTCCTCCTGTATTCACCCAAATAGATTGCGTTGTTGAACCATCAGACCACAAATAGGAAGTAGCCGCAGAAGAGATTAATTCCACAGAATCTCCCGCACAGAAACTCGTCGGGCCATTTACTGTAATCGTTGGAATTCCGGGTGTCGGGTTCACAGTTACAGATGTCGGAGCACTTGTTGCGCTACAACCGCCGTTTGTAATTGTTACTGTATAAGAACCGGAGTTTGAAACCGTAATTGCCTGTGATGTTGAACCATCAGACCACAAATAAGAACTTCCTGCAGAAGATGTCAAAGTAACCGAACTTCCCAAACAGAATGTTATCGGTCCGACCGGTGTAATGGTCGGTGTTGCCGGAGTTGGATTTACTGTTACCGTCGTAGGAGCACTTGTTGTGCTGCAACCACTCGAAGTAACTGTTACGGTATAGGATCCGGAAGTTGAAACCGTAATTGATTGTGTTGTTGAACCATCAGACCACAAATAACCCGTCCCCACTGAAGCGGTTAGCGTAACTGATCCGCCGGCACAGAAAGCAGTCGGTCCACCCGGAGTAATGGTTGCTACAGGAGCTGGGTTCACCGTAATGGTTGTCGGAGCAGAAGTTGCCGTACAACTTCCCGAACCAACACTCACGGTATATGAACCACTTGTTGAAACCGTAATCGAATTGGTTGTTTCTCCTGTTGACCAGGTATTTCCTGAAGGAGCGGAAGATGTCAATACAACTGAAGATCCTGAGCAGAAAGTTGTTGGCCCGCCGGGAGTAATTGTTGGCGTTGCTGGTGGCGGGTTCACCGAAATAGTTGTACCGGTACTTGTAGAGCTGCACGTTCCATTTGAAACTGTTACGGTATATGTTCCCGAAGTGGAAACGGTAATTGATTGCGTTGTTGCACTGGTAGACCAGGTATTTCCGGATGCCGCTGAAGATGTGAGCACAACCGAACCACCGATACAGAATGTTGTCGGTCCGCCAGCCAGAATCACCGGAACACCTGGAGAAGGATTCACCGTTACAGGTGTATTGGCCGAAGTAGCCACACAACCTGAACCGTTACCGACTGTTACGCTATAAGTTCCACCGGCAGAAACCGTAATGGATTGCGTTGTTTCCCCTGTCGACCATAAATACGTTGTTGCAGCGGAAGATGTTAAAGTCACAGAACCACCTGAGCAAAATGTTGTTGGTCCGCCCGGAGTGACTGTCGGAGTTGCCGGAGCACTCGGTCCGCTCAATGTTTGAACCAATGTATTAGACGAACAGCCGGATGCTACTTCCAAATGAATGGAATAAGATCCTGAACCTAAGTTCGGAATCGTTGCAGGTAAGGTAATTCCCATCTGACTACCGGAACTGGTTCCTGTCCAAATCAGGTTTCCTGTTCCTGATCCCGTAACCTGGATGCTTCCATTTGTGGATGAACAGGTGGTCGGGTTCGTAATTGTTCCCAGTGCAATAACCGGACTCGGATTGATTGTAACGGTTGTTGTGCTCGCAGTGGAGCTGCAACCATTCACACTTGTCGTAACGGAATAGGTTCCGGCATTAACTGCCTGTGCATTTGGAATCACCGGATTCTGATCCGTACTTGTGAAACTGTTTGGTCCCGTCCAGAAATAACTTGCTCCTGAAACAGTTGTTGCCGCCAGATTGATACCTGCATTCTGACAAACAGGTGAATTACTGGAAGCTGTTGCCGCAGTTGGCATCGGGTTCACAACTACGTTTGTTGAACCCGGAGTTGTAGACGAACAACCACCGCTTGTTATCTGTAACGAATAAGTTCCCGCATTGCTCAAAGCTGCCGATGCAATGGTCGGATTCTGCAGTGTAGAACTGAATCCTGCAGGTCCCGACCACGAATAAGTTGCACCTGCTATCAAAGGGGCTGTTAAATTGATTGTATTTCCCTGACAAACCGGACTGTTACTGGAAACAGTTGGCGCGATCGGTGCCGGATTGACAACCAATGTCGTACTTCCTGCTGCAGAACTACATCCCGAAACGGAGATAGTCACATTATAAATTCCGGCATTGGCAACCGTAATATTCGTAAGTGTCGGGTTTTGCAAGGAACTGGTAAATCCATTCGGACCGGTCCAGGAATAACTTGCATTTGTTACCGCAGGAGTCGTCAGATTCAGCGTTGCACCTTCACATAAAGGACCGTTACTCATGGCACTCGGAGTTGAAATCGGTGTGCTTTGATTAATCGAAATCTGATCGGATGAGGAATGACAACCATCGGTGTAAATCACCCAGTTATAGGTATTCGTCCCGCTGTTCAAACCGGAAACGGTTGCATTGGGGGCGTGAATGTTTGAGAATGTACCTGCTCCTGAGATTAAAGACCAATATCCTTGCCCTGAGGCCGGAACGTTTGCAGCCATTACATAAGATGCGGCACATCCGCTTTGGTCATTTCCTGCCGCTGCAGTGGTTGGTACCGTATTTTCTCTCCAATCCGGTAAACCATCGCCATCCGTATCTTGTCTTGGTGCAGGTGTTCCACCGTTATCCGGATCGTATGCATTATCCAATCCGTCGTTATCCGTATCAATATTCACTAAATTGAAGTCTGCCACACAATTGTGGTTTGCATCATTTCCTTCCAACTGATCCGGGAATCCGTCATTATCAGAATCGAGATCAATGTAATCCGGATTATCTGTTCCGTCCGTGTTTACAGGTACAATCAAGGTTCCACCCGTACTTACATCGTACGCATTGTCCAATCCGTCATTATCCGAATCCAATCCTGTTGGCGGGATAAATCCTGCGGATGTCTGGTATTCATATAAATCAAGAATTCCGTCGTTGTCCGAATCCTGATCTTTCCAATCCGGTTTCCCATCGTTGTCAAAATCCTGTGAAGAAGCGGAAGGTGAACAGAATTTGATTTCACCGATTCCGTACCCCTGATTTCCGAGTGCCGGATCCAGGTTTCCATAAACAAATCTCACAGAATCCACTAAAGCCGGAATGGAAACCGTAATGGTTCCGTTTAATTCCGTATTATCCATTGCAACCAATCCCCTGAATTGATTACCACCATTGTACATGTTGAAATTTCCTGTACCGATTGTATAATCTGCAGCTGTCAGTTGATACAATTGCCCGAATGAATAAGCATTCACCGTGAGCGCATCCTGAAACTGCCCTGCTGCAATATCGACATCCTGAATCTTGAAAGACAAATTGCTCACCGGCTGACTAAATCTCAAAACCTGGATGGATTGGTCTCCAGCCGTTACCACATCCTGCTCCGTATATATTTCCAGGCCGGTTACAGCAGAATAGTTTTCTGAAATATTGAAATTAATGACTCCTGCCCCGGCGGTACTTCTCGTAATCACATTTGCGGAAACTCCTCCGATAGTCGGATAGTAGAGTGTCGGATCTGATTGCGCCGTCATTGGTAAATTAACAGTTGCAGTGCAGGGTGTTAATTCTGCATTGTTGGCAACACCATCACCATCCCAATCAATATCACTTACATCCGGAATTCCATCGTGATCTGAATCACTTGTAGGAACATAATAATATACCCGAATGCGGACAGCATCAATATATGAAATAACTGTTGGAAGCAATAGTCCTGCTGCCCGTGATTCGCAGGCGATAGCAACTCCGAATCCATTACTGCTTACGTCCATTCCGTTCAGGGTTGTTCCCCAAAGATCCGAGTTGGTTCCGTAAGTAAATACTGTTTCCGCAGTCGGCCAGTTGACTCCTGTATTTGCGTGATTGGTTCCGGTAATCTGGTTATTCTTCAGAATCCGGATATCCAAATCCCTTGTCCAGTTTGAACCATTGTTGTCGGAACTGAACTTTCGAACTTCGACCTGTACACCACAGATTTGGGCATTTACGGGCACATTCAGATTCAGATTTCGCAAAACCAGGAAATTGGAACTCCTTACGGTTCCTCCAATTAATAATGCGGCGTTTGAAAGTGTTGCATAACTGTTGTTATCAGTTAGTGCATTCCCGGGATTGTTCCATGGATCTGTTCCTCCGGCGGCATTGTTTAAACTAACCTCTGGATTGACGTAGTTGGTGTTAGATCCCGGACATTGTGCCTGGGTGGTAGTAATGAGGAAGGAGCTGAAGAGTAAGGACATAAGAATCCTGCCTCGATTCGAGTAAATAACGGTCATAATCATAGTTTTTAGTTCCCTCAGTTACGCGTACCTAAAAACCAAAAAGTCCACTAATGGTCGTCTTCATAAATAGTCGTAATTAAGGCTAATCAACGTTATGAAAAAATTTAACACGATCCAAATTTTTAACGTTTAAATTTAATCATTCGTCGATGAATCTATTAAAAAACCCGATCAACAATCATATTTAACTGATTGAAAATCAATTTCATAACTATTTATCTAGTTGTAAGAATAAATTGCGTGCATTACGCCGGAAAAAAACGTTATAGTTCCTTATAAACGTTAAAAGGTTCATAATTATTCAGGAACAGCACCTTATTCTTAGCGAAGAACTTTATTTTTACTGAAAACGCGATTTACCGCTTAAAAATTTCAAATGAACGCAATACGCAAAGACTGGAACGAAATAAAAACGAACGATAGTTGGGCCATTTTCAAAATAATGTCTGAATTTGTTGAAGGTTATGAGCGCATGGCTCGAATCGGACCTTGTATCTCTATTTTCGGGTCAGCAAGAACCAAGGAAGAGAATAAATACTATCACCTGAGTGTAGAAATTGCGGAAAAACTGGCAAGAGCCGGTTATGGAATTATTACCGGCGGTGGTCCCGGAATTATGGAGGCCGGAAACCGCGGAGCTCAACAAGGCGGAGGAAAATCAGTTGGTTTGAATATTGATTTGCCATTCGAGCAATTTCACAATAAATATGTTGACCGCGAAAGCAACCTGAACTTTGATTACTTCTTTGTGCGCAAAGTAATTTTTGTGAAATATTCTCAAGGTTTTGTGGTGATGCCCGGCGGATTCGGAACAATGGATGAGCTTTTTGAAGCAATTACACTGATTCAAACCAAAAAAATTACCAAAAGACCAGTTGTTTTGGTTGGACGCGAATATTGGACCGGTTTGGTGGAATGGGTACAAAAAGTGATGCTTGAAAAAGAACATAATATTGCAGCGGACGACATGCGCTTCTTAACGATCGTTGATACTGCGGATGAAGCGGTGAAGTATGTGGATGATTTCTACAAAACACACGATTTGAGCCCGAACTTCTAAGTTAAAACCACATAGGATCATAGGGCACATAGTTTTTATTGATCCTATGTGGTTTCTATATCGCCAAAAATGGTATACCCTTTTGTAGCCTATGCGCCTTCGTTGTCCTTGCGGTGCTGAAGTTTTGCGAAGACAAGAACTTGTGGGTAAGTGTTGTTTTTCTTATGCGGTTAATTCACACTGCACATGCTATACTCTTTGCGTTCTTAATGCTCCTGATAGCTATCGGGATCGTGATAAAAAAGCAGCAAATCTGCCAACTATGTGCCCTATGATCCTATGTGGTTAATAATCTTCTGTGCTGCCCCCTGATTTTTCGCGAATATCTCGCTGAGTTTTTCATTGATCTGAGCACGTTTTCCACTGGCTTCTTCCACTGCTTTTTCAAAACTGTAGCTGTCTTCCACTGTGAATGCCACTCCGTGATCAATAAACAATTGGGCTTCCGGAAAACGGGAATATTTCGGACCGAAAAAGATCGGAATTCCAAAAGCACCCGGTTCGAGTATATTATGCAGTTTTCCTGTAAATCCTCCTCCGATGTAAGCCAGATCGGCATATTGATAGGCATTGGTCAACTGACCGATCGTGTCCAGAATCAGAATATCTCTTCCCAAATTCTGAAAGTTGGTGTAGCGCTCCGGGTCGTGATCAAATTCAGCTGAGATCTGTTCGATGTGTTTCTCAGAAATGTCGTGCGGCGCAATGATAATCTTGAATTTCTGTCTCAATTCGAACAAGGCCGGAATGAGGATTTCTTCATCAATGGTCCAGGAACTTCCCAGGATCAAAACCGGACTATTCTCTACGAAAGACCGGATAATTTCATTTTCCCGGCTTTTCTCTTTCACGGCGATCATTCTGTCGTAGCGCGTATCTCCCGTCACTGTTACCTGATCAATCCCGATGCTGTTAAGCAAATCTTTTGACCGGATATCCTGTGTGTAAAAATGATCGAAAAGACGAAGTGCTTGCCGGAAAAATCCACCGTACCACTTAAAGAAACGATGCGTGGGTCTGAACAAACTGCTGACTCCATAGATTTTGGCTCCGTTTCTTCTGGCACATTTCAAATGGTTATACCAAAATTCGTATTTCACGAAAAACACGGATTTCGGATTGAAATGAGCTACGAATTTCTTTGCTTTTCGTTTCGTGTCCAAGGGAAGATAAAGCGCCAAATCTACCTGGTGATCGCGCTTGTTGTAGAATTCCATTCCCGAAGGGCTGAAAAATGTGACCAGCAAAAAAGAATCCGGGAAAGCCTGTTTATAAGCGTTCATGACAGGAAGTCCCTGATCAAATTCTCCTAAAGAAGCGCAATGAAACCAAACCAGTTCCTTGTTTTTCGGAATCCGGTAAGTATCTAGCGGAATTCTTCTTCCAGCAATCCATTTTTTTGCTTTTGGATGAAACCAGGAAGCCATCCACATGACTGCGAAAAAGCTTCGAATTCCAAATCCGTAGAATAATCTCATTTACTCAAAATAATAATCTTTCGGCTTTCTTTTGTAAATCGGTACAAACCAACCGACTTTAAATCCGTATTGCAAATCTAATCTTTGCGCTTTAGAAACCGGTACATCCGGCTGATCAAAAAAGACATCCCGCCGATTATATGTCAAACCTTCCTGGATGTAAAATCCGCCATAGAAATTCACAAATCCCTGGTTTGCCATGAATGCATATCCTACAAATTGATGAAAATTCAACCCGGTTGTATATCTGTCGTATCCTTTACGGTATTTCAACTCCAAAGTCGGAATAACCTGTTCCTGAGTTTCAATCCGCGCTTTGTATTGCACATAACCTACTCCACCATGAACATAAATCCCGGAATTCTTGTTGGAACCAAAAACCGGAAATACTTTCCCGACCATTGTATTCACATTGAACCCGCGCATATTCACGACCACCGTGGCAATATCTCCGTTTACATCCGTAATGTTTCCGTAAGAATCAGCCAAATGAGCGAACATGTTGGGAATTTTCACTTTACCGCCAAACATAAAATTTCCGTCTAATCCGTAAACCCAGTTTTTCGAAGTTTTATATCCCCCCATAACACCCACGTGGTTAATGGGCCCGAAACGTTCTTTCAGATCTCCTCCGGGAGCGTTTAGTCCGTAATGCAATGCAATCCATGGAGTAGCAATCGCGCTGTCACGCACATTTCTCTGACTCATTCCGTAGAAGTTGCAAAGAAATAAAAAGGCAAGTAAAATACAGTTTCTCATGATATTATAGTCGTTCAAAAATAACGATTTATCGGTGCCGAAATTGCCAAATTATCGGGAAATGGTCGAATTATGTATTAAACGGCTTATTTAAATCGGATGGATTTAGCCGGATTGATTCTGCTGATCAGCAGTGAAGGAACAAAAAGTGCGATCAAGCAAACTCCCAAAGTGATGATATTCAACAGTCCGATTTTCCACAAATTAAATTCAATCGGAACGGTATTGAGGTAATACACTTTCGGGTCGAGCGGAATGATTTGAAACTGGTATTGCAGCCAGCAGAGGCCGATTCCGATGAGATTTCCCCACAACATTCCTTTCAGAATCAACTGCCCGGTATGCACTAAAAACACCTTCCGAACGAACAAATTGCTTGCTCCAAGTGCTTTCAGAATTCCGATGAAATTGGTTCGAACCAAAATCAGCACCAATAAAGCAGAACCCATGTTCACAATTCCGATAATCAGCATCAAAATCAAAACAATTGCCAGGTTCACATCCAGGAAACTCAGCCACATAAACAAATCGCGCTGATTGTCTTTGATACTGCCCACTTTCACCTGTTGTTGAAAATCCGGGTTGAAAAGCACCGCTTTTTTGATCTTGTATTTCTGATTTTCGATATCCGAAAAGTCTTCGACACTCAATTCATACGAACTGATGTAATTCTGATACGATCCTTTTCCGGGAAAGGATTCGATTTCGACCATTTTGGTTCCCGAACTCAATTGGTAATGATAACCGTTTTTGTCTAAGAACTGTTTTTTCAGATTTCCTTCCGAATCCTGGCGGAACAAACAAGCCGCACCTTTCTCTCCGCGAACTTTAATTTCTAAATAAGAAGTATCCGGAATGGCAGTTTCCCCGTCTCTCAAATCCAGGCTTCCGGTTGGTTCATCCATGGAAATATAATAATCCGCAACAATGAGCCGGATCACCGTATCTTTTGTGGGACAAAACGGAAATCCTGCATATTGTTCGAAGCCTTTTCCCCAATCGTAACGGTAATTCCCGTTTCCACCCGAAACTTGCGCACGGATAATCAAATCGCCGTAACTCAGCGTATCGTCAACCGTGATTTCCGAACTGATTCCCCAATCGTTCAGCTGCTGAACCTGCGGGAGGTAACAAAAAACCAGTTCTTTATCAAAATCTTCCAGACCCGTTTCATAAATTCCTACAATGCGGAACTGTCGTTGAATCGGTTTTTGTTTCACAAAGTAGGCATTGACCGTATCTCCGAGTTTGTAATGTAAATCGTTGGCAATACGTCGTGAGATCAATACTTCATTTGATGTAGGATCTTTAAAGGCAGGAATCTGACCTTCTTTGAGATAGGTTTTAAAAAAAGACCAATCGTATTTTTTATCGACTCCTTTTAACACCACTCCAAGGATTTCTTTTTGTTCCACATCTCCCCGTGACTGCAACAATGCCGGCTTATAAGCAACTGACTGAAAATGTGTTACCCCATCAATTCGTTGAAGCGCTTGTTCCAGTTTTTCGCTCTTCATCATGGGTGCTGATTCCATCAATGAAATTTCTCCTTGCTTTTGAATGGAGATATGTGAACCAAAACCTATAACTTTACGGCTCACTTCTTGTTGGAATCCTTCAACCACTGCAATTGTGACGATGTTTACAATCATTGCAAGCGAAATACTAAGTACAGCAATCCTCGTAATGGGTTTTGCCGCTTTTTTATTGCCCTGCAATGAGTCATCCGCAACAGTTTGTTTACGTTGAAGTTTTTTAGCTATGAAAAATATATAATTCCAATTATTGCTCATGCGGATACGAAAGTACATAAAGCTTTTGGCGTTGAAAAGTATTATTTTGCTTTTCCTTGCCTCATGTGCCACAAAAAAAAACAGCATCCCGGCTGCTACAACTCCTCCTACCGATAAGGCAAAAGAGTACCAGATTATTCAACCGATTGATGATGAAATCAAATATGATGCGTACGGAATCGAAAAGCTGCCCAATTTACAATTGGGAAACAGCCGGATGGATTTGTACCTGGATTCCTTGAGAGGTAAACGTGTGGCGGTTGTTGCGAATCAGTCTTCCGCATTGGGTGAAAAACACCTCGTTGACACCTTACTTTCACTGGGAATTCGTATTCAAAAAGTGTTTGCTCCGGAACACGGTTTCAGAGGAACTGCAGACGCGGGTGAAAAAGTCTGGAGTCACCAGGACCCGGTTACCGGATTACCGATCGTTTCGCTTTACGGAAGCAATAAAAAACCACGCGCCGATCAGTTGTGGGATGTAGATATTGTTTTGTTTGACATTCAGGATGTTGGCGTTCGTTTCTATACGTATATTTCCACACTTCATTATGTCATGGAAGCTTGCGCAGAAAACAACAAACCATTGATTGTTCTCGATCGCCCGAATCCGAATGCGCATTATGTGGATGGACCAATTCTGGAAAAAGATCAGACTTCTTTTATCGGAATGCATCCCGTTCCTACTGTATATGGTATGACTATCGGGGAATACGCGTTGATGATCAACGGAGAATTCTGGCTGCACAACAATGTGACTTGTCAGATGTATATTGTTCCCTGCAGAAATTACACGCACAAAACAAAATTTGAAATCGCCATTCCACCTTCTCCGAATCTCCGAACGGATCTGGCAATTAACCTGTATCCGAGTCTTTGTTTTTTCGAAGCAACTACCGTGAGTGTTGGTCGGGGAACGGAACGACCTTTTGAAATGTATGGTCATCCGAGTTTCAGAAAAACCAATTTCACCTTTATTCCAATGCCTACAACCGGGGCAAAAGATCCTTTGTGGCAGAATCGCACGTGTAATGGGTATGATTTAAGAGCCAGTCAGAACAGACGGATGTATGAGATTAATCTGAACTGGTTGATCAATGCCCGCGACCAGTTGGGAGACAGCATTGACTTTATCAATCAACGGAACTTTTTCGATCGCCTGGCAGGGAATTCGACGCTTCGTTCACAATTGAAATCCGGGATGAGTGCAAAGGAAATCAAGGAAACGTGGAAAGTGGGAATTCAGGCATTTTTGAAAACTCGCCAGAAGTATTTGATTTACAGGTGATTACTTATTAATCACATTTATTAGCGGTTTGCCAAATGGCAAACAGGCAAATTGGCAAATTGACATTTTCACTTCTATAAGCCTTGATTTTACTGAGGTTTCGCATCCCGATAGCTATCGGGATTGCGATATGGCAATTTCACGTTGAAAAAACAAATTTCCATCCCGTTTCAAGTTTTCGGATCACCAAATGGGTACTCCCCACGTACCATTGAATCCGGTGATTTCCTACCCCACTCTCCGGATCATTCCGATAAAAACACAACGTGTATCTAACCATTTCTGGAGTATTTACGTTTATCCTGTTATCACTATTTAGTAATGAACCAATTATTCCATGAAACTGAATCTTACTTTTGCAGCCGCTTTGCTTCTTCTAACAGTAAGTACCTGCACCAAATTCGGGAAGAATGTCTATGTTGAAGGACATGTATACCATGCCATTACCGGCGAAGGAATTCCCAATGCGTCACTCAAAATTTATCGCCTCAAAACAGATATCTATGTAGGAAGTCCCCCGCCCGACCCAAAAATCTTAAAACAAACCACGACAGATGAAAATGGTTATTACAAGATGGAAGATCTGGCCAACGCTTTCAAAAAGGTTTTTGTCCGATTAAATAAGGACGATTATTACTTCATAGTCGGCCCAAGCGCTTATGAAATAAAGAAAGGGAAAAAGAACCAGGTGGATTTTGAAATGGTGCCCGCAGGACTTTACAAACTGGTGCTTAATAATGTAAATTGCCAGGGCCCCGGAGACACCCTCATTATTAACCAGACAAACCAGGTCGGGTCTCCTTTTTCGGGCATTGATAAGATCTTCACCGGATGCGATCTCAACTTTTATAATCCTTCTTTCTCTATAATGCCAATGGGAACGATTTCCACCCATTATACCGTGAAACGAAATGGAGTTGTAAATTCCTACTCTGTGAACTTTGAAGTGATTCCGGGACAGGATAATGTTCAGACAATTGATTACTGATGATCTTCCGAATTCCGCTTTTCATTTAGAGTCTTGTGTAAATTATAGAAATGCTTGAATTTTCTAAGGTTTTTTAGCAATTTTATCTACCCTGGAATGGTTATAAAACCCTACCTTCGGCGTTTGTAAGTTTTAAAATTTTCACCCTTGAGAACAAAATTCGTCATTACAAGTATCCTGATCGTATTAGCGCTCGGATTGGCCGGTTATTATTTTTGGACAGGATGGTGGTACATCTTAGGCGTACTGCTCATTCCGATCATCATCGGCTACGTGGATTTCTTCCAGAAAAAACACACATTGATGCGTAACTTCCCGATTTTCGGAAGACTTCGCTGGGTGATGGAAGCCTTGAGACCTAAAATGTATCAGTACTTCATCGAAAGTGATACAGACGGAATGCCGATTAACCGCATTGACAGAAGTACGGTTTATCAACGGGCTAAAAAAGAAACGGATTCCATGCCTTTCGGAACACAAAATGACGTTTATAAGGAAGGTTACGAGTGGATGACGCACAGCATCAAACCAAAAGATTTCGATTCCATCAATCAGAATCCGCGGGTTTTGATCGGAAATAAAGATTGTACGCAGCCATACAGCGCCAGCATTATGAATATCAGCGCCATGAGTTTCGGCTCCTTGTCTACAGCAGCGGTTGAAGCATTGAATGCAGGAGCAAAACTGGGAGATTTCGCACACAACACCGGTGAAGGTGGAATTTCATCTTACCACCTGAAAAACGGCGGAGATCTGATTTGGCAAATTGGTACGGGATATTTCGGCGCGCGCGATATGGACGGAGGTTTCAGCATTGATACATTCCGGAAAAATGCACATTTGCCACAGGTAAAAATGATCGAGATTAAATTATCTCAGGGAGCAAAACCAGGACATGGAGGAATTCTTCCGGCGAAGAAAAACACAGAAGAAATTGCAGCAATCCGACACGTAAAACCTTTTACAACCGTATATTCACCTCCTTACCACTCTGCATTCAGCACACCGAAGGAACTGGTTCAGTTTGTTCAGTTACTACGTAAGGAATCAGGAGGAAAACCGGTTGGTTTCAAATTGTGTATCGGTAAAAAGAGCGAATTCATTGCTATTTGTAAAGCGATGATCGAATTGGATATCTACCCGGATTTTATCACCGTTGACGGTGGTGAAGGAGGAACCGGAGCAGCTCCGCAGGAATTCAGCAACTATGTAGGAGCACCATTTTTGGATGCTTTGGCTTTTGTGGATAATATGCTAACCGGGTTTAATATCCGTCAGCACATCAAAATTATCGGTTCCGGAAAAATTCTTACCGGATTCAGTATTGTACGCGCCATGGCTTTGGGTGCTGACGCTGTGAACTGTGCACGCGCCATGATGCTTGCTCTGGGTTGTATCCAGGCATTGGAATGTAACACAAACACTTGTCCTACCGGAGTTGCAACGCAAAATCCGCAATTGGTAGCAGGATTAAATGTCAACCACAAGAAAGTGCGTGTAGCCAACTTCCATAACGAAACCGTGAAAGCGTATGCCGAACTGATCGGAGCTGCCGGAATGGATCATGGAGACCAAATCACCCGCGATTTGATTTACCGGCGTGTGTTCCTGTATGAATCAAGAACGTACGAAGAAATATTCCCAAGTTTAGAGCCAGGAAGTTTATTGAAAGGGAAAATTCCTGAAAAATACGTTCCGGATATCAAAAATGCCGATCCGAATCAATGGTAAAATCATTGCGAATTCCGAGGACCTGATTCCGAATGAAAGAGCGTTATTATAAATGTGTATAATCAATTACATTCGTAATTCGTAATTCGTAATTCGTAATTCGTAATTCGTAATTCGTAATTCGTAATTCGTAA
>NZ_JASLCN010000052.1 GCF_030151805.1 Fluviicola sp. | reverse complement strand
TCGTAATTCGTAATTCGTAATTCGTAATTCGTAATTCGTAATTCGTAATTCGTAATTCGTAATTATTCTAAGAACGTTTATCCTTAAAGAAATCAATCATCAGCTGTGCGCATTCACTTTCCATCGGGCCTTTCGAAACCACAGTCTTCGGATGATACAATTCATTCTGAAAACGCCCAGCGCCGCGTTTTTCATCCCTGCTGGCGAAAATGATTTTATCCAATTGCGACCAATAGAGTGCGCCCGCACACATCACACAAGGTTCAAGCGTAACGTACAGCGTACAATCCTTCAGGTATTTTGCTCCAAGGTATTCCGATGCAGCCGTAATTGCCTGCATTTCCGCATGCGCCGTGACATCGTGAAGACGCTCCGTTAAATTGTGCGCCCGTGCGATGATCTGGTTATTCACCACAACAACTGCTCCTACCGGAATTTCCCCCAGTTCAAAAGCCTTTTGCGCCTCCATATAGGCCTGACGCATGAAATATTCGTCGTTGTAAGGAGAAATCATGATTTATTGAGCAATAGAAACTTCAAATGTTTTTGTCCAGTATTTTCCGGTCATATACAATTTCTTCGTCAGCTTATTGTAAGCGATTCCGTTCAAAACGTCTCCGCCATTTTTTCCGCGGATAATCAATTCATTTGCATCAATTTCCTCCAACACACGGCCCGTAGTTGGTTCGATCACCAAAACAGTTCCCGTTGTATAGACATTTGCATAAATCTTTCCGTCGATGTATTCCAATTCGTTCAACTGCGTACGCGGACCTTTCTTGTCATAGACTTCAATCGCGCGAATCGCCTGGAAGGATTTCGGATCACGGAACGTAATGCGCTCAGACCCATCCGACATCATGATCACTTTTCCATCATTACACAATCCCCAGCCTTGTCCCACATAGTTGAACTCATCTTTCAGAACCATCGTTTTCTTATCGTACACAAAACATTTGCTGTTCTGCCAGGTAACCTGGTACAACAAATCTCCCAAAATAGTAATCCCTTCTCCGAAATACGTTGCATCCAGGCCGTTTTTAGGCTCGATGAACTTTCCGGTTTCCAAAGAAATCGGTCCAACAAGCGTTTTCCCCTGCTGTCCCGGATCACCCGTTCCTTCATACAACTGGTTTCCGTCAAATTCAAATCCCTGTGTGTAATTCTCCGGATTGTGCGGGTATTCCTTAACGATTTTCACAAAACGCAACTCAGGAATGATATTCGAAACAACGCGAACATTGATCGCATTCTCCAAAGATGTTCCATCCTTAAAAGTCGATCGCAATACCAAAGGTCTTGTTCCTACACCGTAATAATTCGTCTGCATCGCTACAGCTCTCTTCTGAACTTTCGGGTTATTCCAGGTTTCAAAGACCGAATCGTTGTACAACAATTCTACTTTCACCAGGCCTTCCGGAATGGAAAATTTCACAGGAACTTCTGCACCGTATTCCACCTGGATATTTCCCGGAGTTTCGAACTTCGCCATTGGGGTATCTTCCGATTCGCCACCACTTGATTTATTGATTAGCGGAACGATTACAAATGCCGCAACGATCAAAATAAGTAGAACAATGATTCCGTATTTTTTCATATTAAATGAGTTTCATAATGTCCGAAGCATCTATTTCACTGTGCGTCGCAGAATAAATCACTTCCCGGTTAGTAATCAATATTGCCTGAGGAGACTGATGCTGAACGTTTGTCAACTCCGCAATCTCGTCGGATAAATGTCTGTAAGCTAACAAATCCAGATAAACGCAAGTTGCCTTTTCCGGATCCATTTTATGTTCAAAACGGCTGAGCGCCATGGAAGAAATGCTGCAACGCGTACTGTGTTTGAAAAGCAATAAGGGTTTCTCAACGGAAGCATCCAACAATTCGTGCAACTGCTCGGAGCTTGTCAGATTCACCCAGGGAAATTCCGTCTTTTGTTTACTCGAAAAAAGTCCCATCTTAGAAATTCACACCTTTAAATTGTTTCAGGAAACGCACGTCATTTTCAGAATACAATCTCAGATCGTTCACTCTGAATTTCAGTTGGGCAATGCGTTCGATTCCCATTCCGAATGCAAATCCGGTATATACTTCCGAATCAATTCCGGAAGCTTCCAACACATTCGGGTCCACCATTCCGCAACCCAAAATTTCCAGCCAACCTGTATATTTACACACGTTACATCCTTTCGAATTACAAATCGTACAGGAAACATCCACTTCTGCACTTGGCTCAGTGAACGGGAAATAGGAAGGTCGGAGACGGATTTTCGCTTTGTCGCCGAACAGGGATTTCGCAAAGTAATCCAACGTTTGTTTCAAATCTGCGAAAGATACATTTTTGTCGATATACAATCCTTCCACCTGGTGAAAGAAACAATGCGCGCGGGCAGAAATCGCTTCATTCCGGTAAACTCTTCCCGGGGAAATCGTCCGGATCGGCGGAGTGGAGGATTCCATTACGCGTACCTGAACAGAAGACGTATGCGTTCTCAAGGCCATTTCACGTTCTCCTTTTTCAATGAAAAACGTATCCTGCATATCTCTTGCCGGGTGTTCCGGCGGGAAGTTCAATGCAGAAAAGTTGTGCCAGTCGTCTTCGATTTCCGGTCCTTCCGAAACAGCATAACCGATGCGTTCAAAAATGGCAATGATTTCACTTCGAACAATGGAAAGCGGATGTCTTGCACCAAGCGGAATTGGTTCTGCCGGTCTCGTAACATCCACATCCGAATCAGAACTCTGGGTATTCTCAAAACTTTCTTTGGATGATTGCCACTTTTCTTCTGCAAGCAAACGCAAACCGTTCAAAAGCTGACCCACTTCCTTTTTTTCTTCATTCGGAACGCTTTTCAATTCTCCGAAAAGATTCTTCAACGCTCCTTTTGACCCTAAAAAATGAATACGGAATGCTTCAACAGCATTCAAATCCGTTAATGCATAATTTTCAATAGCTTCCTTAGCTGCAGCGATTTGCTCTTTCATTATTCTGTAACAACCTTTTGGGTTTCTAAACGTCTATTTGAAAAAATATTACTGAAAATGTAACTTTTTCTTTTAAATTGATGTTTAAAAACATACTTTTTCAAGCAACGAAGTTACGAAATTGTGGAGAATCAGATTATAATCGCAAAAAGATTATATTTACAACGAAAAAAAATAACACTATGAACAAAATGGTACGTAAAATTGGATATTTATCCCTGATTTCAGTGCTTTTGGTATTGAGTTCTTGTAAAAAGGATCCTTCTATATTAAAGGTTTTCGTGCGTTCATCAAACAATGAATTAGTGAACAACGCAAAGGTGATTATCATTGCTGACGTTAATTCAGAACCTGCTACACCTGCCTATGTGGATACTGTTCAAACAAACTCCTCAGGTTTTGCCTATTTCGATATGGAAGAATTTTTCAGTAAGCTTGGAAAGAAAGAAACAACCGGCTACTTCGACGTATTGGTAAAAAGAGACACAAATCAGGGAAGCGGGTACATTCGTTGCAGAGCCCACATTACCAATGTCCTAACTGTTAATCTTAATTGAAAAACATGAATATAATGATCAAATCAGCATTTTATGGAGCCTTGATTGTTGGAATGGGTGTCGTTTTCTCTTCTTCCGGTTGTAGAAAGAAGAAAGACACTACTGCAATAATCTATGTTTTAGATGCGCAAAACCAACGAGTTGCCGGAGCACAGGTTGTGTTGAAAGGTGAGTCAACAATCACACCTTCCCCACCGGTGATTTTATTTGACACCACCTTATCGGACGGTTCCGGAGTGGCTATTTTCAATTTCAATGATGTATATCAACTTGGACAGGCAGGAGTAGCCGTTTTAAACATCGAAGCACGAAAAGATGCTTTGAGCGGACAAGCGATTATTAAGATCGAACAAGAAAAAGCGAACGAAGAAACTGTGTTTATCCAGTAATTCATTTATAATAAAGGCTTAAGCCCCGACATTCTGAATAGTCAGAAGTCGGGGCTTTTTATTCGCTGAGAATTTTGAAAAAAAAATCCATAGAGCCATTTCATTCATTTACCCCGGATTCTTAAGAAGGAATGTCCGAGTTTTGAAAAACAAACTTATCGCTATGATGATAACACGGACTGTTTTAACCCTGACAATTGGAATTGCTTTAGTAAGCATCGGTTCTTGCAGAAAGAAAGCCGACACCATTGCTAAGATCTATGTTCTGGATCAGAACAACAGCCGCGTTGCCGGAGCAACCGTAAAACTTGTCGGAGAAGAAACCGGAGGCAATCAGCCTCATGGTGCTATCAGAGAACCAAAAGTAACAACGACTAATGATAAGGGTGAGGCCATATTCAATTACAACGATATCTATCAGTTGGGGCAATGTGGTGTCGCCGTTCTTAAAATAGAAGCAAGCTTGGGTGGTGCCGTTGGTAACGGCATCATCAAAGTGGAGCAGGAAGAAACTACTGAAGAAACAGTGTTTATTTAGTAATTGATTTATTACAAAAAAGTCGGGGTGAAAAATTTTTCACCCCGACTTTTTTTATTCTACTAATTCGTAATTCGTTTTCTTTCCTTTCACTATCGCAGGAATTCCCGATTTCAACCACAAAGGCTCCGGTTTATTGAGCAGGTAGTAATCGAAGAACTGGCGCATTCGGATACTCAAATCCATTCTGTTTGCCGGTTTCATCAGGTTGTGATCATCTCCATTATAATTCAGTAGCCAAACCGGTTTCTGAAGGCGGCGAAGACCTGTATACAATTCTATCCCCTGGTACCACGGAACTGCTCCGTCTTCATCGTTGTGCATAATCAACAAAGGAGTTTTTACTTTCGGCAAGCCAAACAAAGGGCTGTTTTCGACATACAATTCAGGAGATTCCCAAATCGTTTTCCCGATCCGGCTTTGTGAATGCTCGTATTGAAACTGACGGCTGAAACCAGATCCCCAGCGGATTCCTCCGTAAGCTGAAAACATATTGCTCACAGGTGCTCCTGCCATTGCCGCCACAAAACGATCAGTCATCGTAATCAACTGTGCCGTCTGGTAACCTCCCCAGCTTTGTCCCTGCAATCCCATTCTCTTCGAATCGATGTTGGAATATTTCTTCAAAACAGCATCCGTTCCGCTCAAAATACAATCGTAAGCACTGTTTGCCGGATGTCCCGGAGTGTAGCGGATGTCCGGAATGAAAACAACATATCCTGCCGATGCATATTCCGTAGGGAAAATAATGGAAGCCGTTGGCTTAGGTGCGTAATGATTGTGAATCTGATCCGAATAGGTTTCATAGAAATAAACCAGTAACGGATATTCCTCGTTCGGATCGAAATTTTCCGGTTTGTAGAGCAATCCTTCTAAAGGAATTCCCGCATAACTGTTCCATTTGATCAATTCCACTGTAGACCAGTTGTATTGGCTTTGCTGCGGATTTGCGTGTGAAATCTGTTGAATAATTGCTCCCGGTTTAGTGGTCGAAAACAGATCAGGGAAATCGCTGTTGGAAGATCTGTTGAACAGAATACGGTCGTTTTTCTTCGCTTTGAAGAAGTTATAATAACTGTGCCCGGAGCCGGAAATCAGTTCGAAAGCCGGGTTTCCAAAAGAACCTTTGACCCGGTAAACATCCATCATTTTAGTCGTTTTGCTGAAACGTGTCAAAACCGTGTTTTCAGGATAATAACGAAGGGAATCCGGATTCAGGTTGTACAACACATAATTGTAATTGGTATCCGTTTCCGAATTCTGAAGAATACTTGTGATCGGTCTCAGGGATTTTGTCTTCAGGTCGTAAGACAAAATATCTTTATCCGATTGAATCAATACGTTTTGATCGTTGGGTCCCCAACCGATAATGCCCTGTGGCAGGTCTTCGTAAATCTGACCGTTCTTATCTTCAATCAAAGTGCCTTTCCAACTGCATGTGATACACTCTTCCACCTGGGAATCCGTATTCATCAGGTAGTAATTTTTGGTAATATCATTCCAGAAAACAAAATCCTTTCCATCCTGCGACAAAGAAGGTCTGGAATACAATTTATCACGCAAAGGCGTAACCTTTCCCGTAGAAACCTGGATCAGGTAATAATTATCCGGATTCGGGAAAGTCCAGGTTGCAAAACGGTAAGCGGCATCACTGCTTGCCAGAATCACTTGTTGCGGGTATCTTTCCGACGTAACCAAATTAAGTGAATCAGCACCTAATTGAGTCGTTGTACCGGAATTAAGGTGGTACACAACCAGGTTGGTTTTATTCTGATCGCGTTTCAATTCTACCAACTGCTGCGGTTGCAGACGATCATCTTTCCAATGCCACAAATCCACTTTTGCTTTTTCACTTTCCAATACGGTATCCTTGAACGGTTTTTCAGGTCTATCAGCAACTCCGAAAAACACTTCCGAATCGTCATTATTGAGATATGGTTTAAAATTGGAGGAAAGCACTTCGTTATTATCAAAAACAGCAGGTGTATCAACCAATTGCTTAAACTCTTTCGATGCAGGATTGATTAGAAACAAAGACCAGCGCTTGTTGGTACTTGTATCAACCGTAGCCAAACCTAAAAGGGTATTGTTTTTCCCGGAGAAATTCAATCCGGCGTATTCTGTAACGCGTTTTTTACTGCTCCACAAATCTTTGCCCGGAAGGTTGTAAATATTCAGGCGCAAAGAATCCTTTTTAAACTTTTCCTGTTGTACAAAAAGTACATATTGTCCGTCTTTACTTACTTCGAACTGCGTCACATTTTTGAAGCATTTCTTCTTTTCCTTCGAATCCAGGCTGATGATGGTCAAAAGCTTTCCATCTGTTTTGATCTTTCCTTTTTTCTTTTCGAGTTTCTTCTCTTTTTTGTCTTCCTTTTTCGTCAGATAGGCTTTTGGCCATTCATTTTTTTGCGATGTAAACGCCAGCGTATTTCCTTTTTCAGAAAGACGGAATTCTTTCAGCTGGCTGAATTTCACAAGTGAGTCCTGACTCAGAAACCAAACTCCTAGAGAATCTTTCGGCCATTTCTCTTTATTTACTTTTGCCAGTTCTACCTTGCGCAGGGTATCAAATCCCGGATGAATTTTAAATGAAATCACATTTCCCGTTCCTTCAAATTTCGGTTCATACCCTCTTGCAACAGAGTCTTTTTTTCCCGTTTCCAAATCTACCGCGAACAGAAAACCGTCACCGCGATAAGGCTTTACAGAATAAACCGCAAACCGGCCATCCTGGGAAAGCTGGATGTCTCCTACCCTGTTCCAGGAATTATAAACCTCCGGACCAAGTATTTTCTTTTGTCCGAAGACACTT
>NZ_JASLCN010000495.1 GCF_030151805.1 Fluviicola sp. | reverse complement strand
CAAGAAAGCACGTGAGCAGTTCGAATTGTGTTCTTACAAGCGTTTGTTGGATATCTACAGTTCTTCTTCTAAGACTGTTGACGCGTTAATGAGATTAGAACTTCCTTCAGGAGTTGATGTAGAAATTAAAGTGTGATGAGATACTCAGGTCTGGGTGAAAAACCTTTCACCCAGACATTGAGATTTACATCACTTTAATAATTTATAATTTATAATTAGTAAAGTATGCCTGGAATTATTGGTAAAAAAATCGGGATGACTAGCATCTACAGTGTCGAGGGTAAGGCAACACCATGCACAGTAATAGAAGCTGGTCCTTGTGTAGTGACTCAGGTTAAAACACAAGATCGAGATGGGTACGAGGCAATTCAATTAGGATTTGGAGAGCGCAAAGAGCGTAACACTCCAAATGCATTGAAAGGTCACTTCAAAAAAGCAAACACGACACCAAAATCTAAATTGGTGGAGTTTAAAGGCTTTGACGGACTGAATCTTGGGGATGTGGTTGACGCAACAATCTTCGAAGAAGGAGAATTTGTTGGAATTGCCGGAACATCTAAAGGTAAAGGTTTTCAAGGGGTTGTAAAACGTCACAATTTTGGTGGTGTTGGACAATCAACTCACGGTCAGCATAACCGTTTGCGTGCTCCGGGTTCAATTGGTGCTTGTTCATATCCTGCACGTGTATTCAAAGGAATGCGCATGGCCGGACAAATGGGTAACAAACGCGTAACTGTGGAGAACTTAGAGGTATTGCGTATTTTGGCTGACAAAAATCTTATCGTAGTTAAGGGTTCTATTCCGGGACCTAAAGGTTCAACCGTAACAATTCAGAAATAATGGAAGTAAAAGTAATTGATAGCAAAGGAAAGGCTACTTCCAAAAAGGTAACCTTGTCGGATGGAATTTTTGGAATCGAACCAAACGATCACGCAATTTATTTAGATGTGAAGCAACATTTGGCGAATCGTCGTCAGGGAACGCACAAGTCTAAAGAAAGAGCTGAGATCGCTGGATCTACCAGAAAACTGAAAAAACAAAAAGGTACGGGTGGTGCTCGTGCTGGTAGTGTTAAATCTGGTACACGTGTAGGAGGTGGACGTATTTTCGGACCACGCCCGCGTAACTACCACTTCAAATTGAATATCAAATTAAAGCGTTTGGCACGTAAATCTGCTTTCGCTTATAAAGCAAAATTGGATTCAATTTTAGTTGTAGAAGATGTAGCTATTGCAACACCAAAAACAGCAGAATTCAAATCGATGTTATCGAACTTGAACTTGTTAAACGAGAAGGTGTTGATGATCGTTGGAGCTGGTAACGACAATGTTTACTTGTCTTCACGTAACTTACAACGCATTAAAGTTGTATCTGCTGATTCCGTTAACACATACGATGTGTTGAATGCGAAGAAAGTTGTATTAACAGAAAGTTCAATCGAAGTAATCGAAAAGATTCTAAACTAATTGATGATGAGCACAATTATCAAAAAGCCAATCATTACTGAAAAAGCAACTGCCGCTAATGATAACGGTAGCTTCGCTTTCGAAGTAGATCGCAAGGCGAATAAATTGGAAATTAAAAGCGCTGTCGAAAAGATGTACGGAGTTCACGTTGTGAATGTACGCACACTCACTTATGGCGGTGGAAAATCCTCTACGAAATTTACGAATAGAGGTGTCGTTGAGCAAAAAAGTCGCGTATGGAAAAAAGCCATCGTAACTGTTGCCGAAGGAGAAACGATTGATTTGTTTAATAATTTTTAAGTAAAAACTGATGGGTCTTAGAAAATTTCAGCCTATTACTCCAGGGCAAAGACACAAGATCAACAGTACGTATGCTGAAGTAACAACGAACGTTCCTGAAAAGAGCTTAGTTGCGAAGAAAAGCAAGTCTGGTGGTCGTAACAATGATGGTCGTATGACCATGCGCTACATCGGTGGTGGACACAAGCAAAAGTATCGTATTATTGACTTTAAACGCGAGAAGCACGGAGTGCCTGCGGTAGTTAAGACAATCGAATACGATCCAAACAGAACTGCTCGTATTGCATTGCTTTATTATGTGGATGGAGAGAAACGTTATATCGTTGCTCCTGAAGGATTGAAAGTAGGTGATACTGTTGTTTCTGGTGCAGGTGCCGCTCCAAATGTTGGAAACGCATTATTTTTATCCGATGTTCCTCTTGGATCTGTGATCCATAACATTGAGTTGCAACCTGGAAAAGGTGGTGCAATTGCTCGTGGAGCAGGAACATATGCTCAATTGAACGCTCGTGATGGTCGCTTTGCGATTATCAAATTGCCTTCTGGTGAGACTCGTATGATTTTGACTACTTGTATGGCTACAATCGGAGCTGTATCGAATGGAGAACATTCATTAGTAGTTTCTGGTAAAGCTGGTCGCTCACGCTGGTTGGGTCGTCGTCCACGTGTACGTGGTGTTGTGATGAACCCGGTTGATCACCCGATGGGTGGTGGTGAAGGGCGTAACGCCGGTGGACACCCTCGTTCTCGTAATGGTATGCCTGCTAAAGGATACAAAACGCGTTCGAAAAAGAAGTATTCAGATAAGTTTATCATCGAGAGAAGAAAGAAATAAGGTATGAGTCGTTCGTTGAAAAAACCACCTTTTGTACACTATAAGTTGACAAAAAGAGTGGATGCAGCACAAGAAAGCGGAAGCAAGGCAGTAATCAAAACTTGGTCCCGCGCTTCTACAATCACCCCAGACATGGTCGGGTTGACGTTTGCAGTGCATAACGGGAATAAGTTTATTCCTGTGTTTGTAACAGAAAACATGGTTGGTCACAAGTTGGGAGAATTTTCTCCTACACGTAACTTCCGTGGGCATGGTGCTAACAAAAAGGATAAAAAAAGATAGTAAAATTCAAGTGACATGGGCGCTAGAAAAAAATTAAGAGCTGATAAGATTAAAGAAGAGAAGCAGTCAACAGCATTTGCTAAGTTGAACGATTCTCCGATTTCTCCTCGTAAAATGAGATTAGTTGCAGATCTTGTACGTGGATTAGAAGTAAATAAAGCTCTAAACATATTGCAACACAATGCGAAAGACGCATCGTTAAGTTTATCAAAGTTATTGCGTTCTGCAATTGCTAACTGGGAAGCTAAAAACGAAGGTAAGAGCATTGAGGATGAAAAATTAGTGGTGAAATCTATTGAAGTAGGTAGTGCTGGTATGTTGAAGCGTATTCAAACTGCACCTCAAGGTAGAGCTTACCGAGTTCGTAAAAGATCAAACCACGTGACTATCGTTGTTGATGGTTCTAAATAATTGTAAAGGAAATGGGACAAAAGACGAATCCAATTGGTAATAGACTAGGTTTCATCCACGGATGGGAATCTAACTGGTACGGTGGAGATAACTACCGCGATAAAATCGTTGAAGACGATCAAATTCGCAAATATCTTCACGCTCGTTTATCCAGAGCAAGTATTTCGAAAATCATCATCGAGCGCACCCTCAAGCTCGTTACTGTAACAATCAACACGGCTCGTCCGGGTGTGATTATCGGTAAAGGTGGTCAAGAAGTAGACAAATTGAAAGAAGAGTTAAAGAAATTGACGAAAAAAGAGATTCAGATCAATATCTTCGAAGTGAAACGTCCTGAATTGGATGCTCGCTTGGTTGCTGATGGAATCGCTCGTCAGATCGAAGCTCGTATTTCATTTCGTCGCGCTATCAAGATGGCTATCGGTTCAACCATGAGAATGGGTGCCGAAGGTATCAAAGTGAAAATTTCAGGTCGTTTGAATGGAGCGGAAATGGCTCGTTCAGAAATGTACAAAGATGGACGTACTCCGTTACATACGTTCAGAGCTGATATCGATTATGCAGTAGGTGAGGCATTGACTACTTACGGTTTGATCGGGATCAAAGTATGGATCTGCAAAGGTGAAGTTTACGGTCGTCGTGATCTTTCTCCAAATGTTGGAATGGCTGCTCAAGGGGCAAAAGGTGGTGCGCCATCTGGAGACCGCGATAGAGGAAACCGTCGTCCGGCTGGTGGAAAAGGTGGAAACAACCGTAAAAAGAAGTAAAAACACATTAAAATTTTCAGAAGATGTTATCTCCAAAGAGAACCAAATTTAGAAGAGTTCAAAAAGGTCGTAATCGTGGTGAAGCACAACGCGGAAGCACAATTGCATTCGGATCTTTTGGACTAAAAACATTGGAGCCAGGATGGATTACATCACGCCAGATTGAAGCTTCCCGTATCGCAGTTACGCGTTACATGAAGCGTGAAGGAAAGGTGTGGATCCGTATCTTCCCTGACAAACCGATCACATCGAAGCCTGCAGAGGTACGTATGGGTAAAGGTAAGGGAGCTCCTAGTCACTGGGTGGCAGTTGTTAGACCAGGTCGTATTATGTTCGAGGCAGACGGAGTTCCTTATGAAGTTGCTAAGGAAGCACTTCGTTTAGCAGCTCAAAAACTTCCAGTGAAATGTAAGTTTATCGTGCGTAACGATTATGTTATACCAGGAAAATAATTGAAGCATGAAAAAGGAAGATTTAAGTAAACTTTCAGTTGAAGATTTGAAAAAACAAATCGCGAGTGCAACAGAAGCATTGGGAAAAATGAAAATCGGACATACAGTTACTCCATTGGAGAACCCGATCGTAATTCGTAACAATCGCAAAGCAATTGCACGTTTGAATACTGAATTAACAAAACGTCAGAATCAAGCATAGTGCTTGATTCGTTAAAGAAGCTTGAAATGGAAAAGCGTAATTTAAGAAAAGAACGTATCGGGACTGTTACCAGCGATAAGATGGAAAAATCTATCGTCGTTTCTGTAGAAAGAAAAGTAAAACACCCGAAATATGGTAAGTTCGTCAAAAAAACTACTAAATTTGTGGCCCACGATGAAAATAACGACTGTAACATTGGTGACACCGTTAAGATCATGGAGACTCGTCCCTTGTCTAAAAACAAGAATTGGAGATTAGTAGAAATTTTAGAAAGAGCTAAATAATAATTAGTTGCAATGATACAACAAGAATCAAGACTTGCAGTTGCAGATAACTCCGGAGCAAAAGAGGTGTTATGTATCCGCGTATTAGGTGGTACAAAACGTCGTTATGCTTCTGTAGGAGATAAGATCGTAGTAGCTGTTAAGAGCGCAATGCCCTCTGGAGCCGTAAAAAAAGGATCGGTTGCCAAGGCGGTTGTTGTAAGAACACGTAAGGAGGTTCGCCGACCAGACGGTTCTTACATTCGTTTCGATGATAACGCTTGCGTTATCTTGAATCAGGCGGGGGAGATGAGAGGAACCCGTATTTTTGGACCAGTAGCTCGTGAGCTTCGTGAAAACAATTACATGAAAATTGTTTCACTTGCTCCCGAAGTACTTTAATAAGTAGTGAAGTCATGCAAAAGAAATTACACATCAAAGTAGGCGACACTGTTAAAGTATTGAGCGGTGAGTCTAGAGGTCAAGAAGGAACAGTATTGACTATTGACAGAAACAAAGAACGTGCTACCGTTGGTGGAGTGAACATGGTGAAACGCCACACGAAACCAAGTGCGTCCGAACCACAAGGTGGGATCATCGAAAAAGAAGGAACTATTCATATTTCCAACTTAATGGTGGTTATTAAAGGACAAGCTAGCCGCACTGGCCGTAAGGAAAATGCGAAAGGTAAATTAGTTCGTTATTCTAAAAAATCAGGAGAGGAGATCAAGTAATGAGTTATTCACCAAGATTAAAAAAACAGTATACAGAGGAAATTATTCCTGCGCTTACTGAGAAATTTGGGTACAAAACCATTATGCGTGTACCTAAGTTACAAAAGATCGTGATCAGCCAGGGATTGGGTGACGCGGTTGCTGATAAGAAAGTTGTTGATAATGCGATCGCAGATGTATCTCGTATCGCAGGTCAAAAAGCAGTAGCTACTGTGTCTAAAAAAGACGTATCAAACTTTAAATTACGTAAAGGAATGCCAATTGGTACTAAAGTTACTTTGCGTGGTGATAAAATGTACGATTTCTTAGATCGTTTTATCGCTGTTGCTTTACCTCGTACACGTGATTTCCGTGGAGTTAATCCAAAAGGATTTGATGGACGTGGTAACTTCAATTTAGGAGTTAAAGAGCATATCATTTTTCCTGAAATCGATATCGATAAGGTAAGCAAGATTTTAGGAATGGATATCACTTTTGTTACATCTGCTGAAAGCGACGAAGAAGGAAGAGCTTTGCTAGATGCCTTCGGATTCCCATTCATCAAAAAATAAGACAATGGCTAAGGAATCAATGAAAGCGCGTGAGCGCAAAAGAGAAAAAATGGTAGCAAAATACGCAGCTAAAAGAGCTGAGTTGAAAGCTGCCGGAGATTGGGATGCATTGCAGCAATTGCCAGCGAACTCATCTAAAGTTCGTGTGCACAATCGTTGTGGGTTGACTGGTCGTCCTCGTGGTTATATGCGTCAATTCGGTGTTTCACGTGTTACTTTCCGTGAAATGGCGTTGGCTGGTAAAATCCCGGGAGTTAAAAAAGCAAGTTGGTAAAAGTCTGATCCCCGGCATTTATCGTCGGGGGATGGAAACTCTACCGAGTATTAATTGATTAAAGTAACAATAATGTTTACAGATCCAATTGCAGATTATCTTACACGAATTCGTAACGCGAATATGGCTCGTTTGAAAACCGTAGAAATTCCGGCTTCAAACACGAAAAAAGCTATTACAGCAATCTTGTTTGATCAAGGTTACATCGCGAATTACAAATTCGAAGAAGATGGAAAACAAGGTGTGATTAAAATCGCATTGAAGTATAACCAATCAACAAAAGTTCCGGCGATTACTAAAATCGAGCGTGCGTCTCGTCCAGGTCTTCGTAAGTACTCCAGCGCGACAGAAATGCCACGTGTATTGAACGGTTTGGGAATCGCTATCGTTTCTACTTCAAGAGGGGTGATCACAGACAAAGAAGCAAGAAAAGAAAACGTTGGTGGAGAAGTTCTTTGCTACGTTTATTAAAAAGTATAATTGAAAAAGGAGAATTGAAAAGATGGTTCAAAGTCTTTTCAATTTTCAATTTTAAGTTATCAATTCAGTAAAACTAGAATGCAGATTTCTGAGTGCTAGAGAGACAAAAGATATGAGTACTTGACTTGTATCTTTTATTGTTGTATCTTCGCGCTCGTTTTCGTAATTCGTAATTAATATAAATAATGTCAAGGATAGGTAAATCCCCAGTAACAATCCCGAGTGGAGTTGAAGTAAAGGTGGACGGATCAGTAATTTCCGTAAAAGGAAAGCAAGGTACATTGGAGCAAGTGTTTGATTCAAACGCTGTTTCTTTGAGCATTGATGGTTCTGTAATCACTTTAAGCCGCGCGTCTGATGCGCCGGACCATCGTTCTAAGCACGGTTTATACCGCGCGTTAGTTCAAAATATGGTTGTCGGAGTATCCGAAGGGTACAAAAAGGAATTGGAAGTAATCGGAGTAGGTTACCGTGCTACAGCAACTGGTCAGTTGTTGGAATTAGCATTAGGTTATTCTCACCCGATTATCATCGAATTCCCGAAAGAAATTAAGGTATCTGCAGATACTCAAAAAGGTAAAGCTCCGGTTGTGACTTTAGAGTCACACGACAAGCAACTTTTGGGCCAGGCTGCTGCCAAAATTCGTTCCCTTCGTAAACCAGAACCGTATAAAGGAAAAGGTATTCGCTTCATGGGCGAAGAGATTAGAAGAAAAGCTGGTAAATCTGCAGGTAAAAAATAATTTTAGAAGTTATGGCATTTAGTAAAGTAAACAGAAGAGCAAAAATTAAGAGAAGAATCAGAAAGAAAATTTCTGGTACAACTTCAGTGCCTCGTCTTTCTGTATTCCGTTCAAACAAGC
>NZ_JASLCN010000032.1 GCF_030151805.1 Fluviicola sp. | reverse complement strand
CGGGCAACTTCCTTCCAATACGGGAGCGGGTTATGTGATTCGTCGTATTTTAAGACGTGCGGTTCGTTACGGCTACCAGACTTTAGGTTTGAAAGAACCATTCCTGTCAGGTCTTTCCGTCGTGCTTTCAGAAGTTATGGGTGATCCGTTCACAGAATTGATCAAACAACGCGAATTGGTTGAAAAAGTCATTCGTGAAGAAGAATTGTCTTTCTTCAGAACGCTGGAACAAGGAATCAGACGCATCGAAGCATTAATTGAAACAACAAAGGCTTCTAATTCCATCATCCTGGACGGAAGTTCGGTTTTCGAATTATACGATACCTATGGCTTCCCATTCGATTTAACGAGTCTGATTGCGCGTGAAAACAACCTTTCAGTTGATGAAAAAGGATTTGACGAAGAATTGGCAAAACAAAAAGAACGTTCTACAGGAGCTACAAAGATAGAAACCGGAGACTGGGTTCAGCTTACAGATGATTCAATAGAAGAATTTGTGGGTTATGATTACCTGGAAACAGCTGTTGAACTCGTGAAATACCGCAAGGTTTCCCAAAAAGGGAAAACGTTCTACCAATTGGTATTTACCAAGACTCCGTTCTACCCGGAAGGTGGTGGACAAGTCGGTGATACGGGAAGAATTTACAACGATTCGGAATCGATCGTAATCTTTGATACCAAAAAAGAAAACGGTCTGATTGTACATCTTTCGGAAACGCTTCCTACTGATCCGAACAAACCGTTTACCGCAGAAGTAAACGAAGAAAAACGCAAGTTATCCGCTTACAATCACTCGGCTACTCACCTTTTGCATCACGCATTGAGAACCGTTTTGGGAACGCATGTGGAACAAAAAGGATCGTTGGTAAATCCGAACTATTTGCGTTTTGACTTTTCTCATTTCTCGAAAGTAACAGATGATGAACTGGCTAAAATCGAAGCATTGGTGAGCGAAGGAATTCGTGCAAGTATTGATTTGGATGAAAGACGTAATGTTCCGATCGAAGTAGCAACAGAAATGGGTGCAATGGCTTTGTTCGGTGAAAAATACGGTGATACGGTTCGTGTGATCAAATTCGGCGATTCAGTGGAATTGTGCGGAGGAACTCACGTAAAAAACACCGGACAGATCGGCTTATTTAAAATTCAATCCGAATCTGCTGTTGCAGCAGGAGTGCGACGTATCGAAGCGATTACCAACGTTGCTGTGGAAACATTCTACGCAGACCAGGAAGCGAAGTTGAAATCGGTGAATGAACTGCTTAAAAGCCCGAAAGATCTGACCAAAGCGATTGAAGACTTGCTTGCAAAAAACAATCAGCTTCAAAAACAGGTGGAGAATTTCAAGAAAGAACAGGCTAAATTGGTGAAAGCTGATTTGAAGACCAAAATTGTTTCAAGAAATGATTTCTCTTACCTGGATGCAATCATTGACCTGGACGCAGGATCTGTAAAGGATATTTTGTTCCAGCTGAAAGGAGAAGTTCCGAATTTGGTTGCTGTGATCGGTTCAAAAGAAGAAGACAAATGCGCCATCAGCGTTTTGGTTGATGAAAATTTGGTTTCTTCCAAAGGATGGAATGCCGGAAACCTGGTTAAATCTGTTGCATCTTTGATTCAAGGTGGTGGCGGTGGACAAGCATTCTTTGCAACTGCTGGTGGAAAAAATGCAAACGGATTAGCTCAAGCAATCGAAGAGATCAAAAAAACGATCGCTTAATTACGTCCTAGTTTCGAACGAACAAACGCAAGAGCTTTTGTGATATAATTGATCGTTTCTTTCTCTAAAGAGAACAAATAGATCGGACCAAAAAATAATACAACGACTAAAGTGGATTCAAACAAAAATTGGATCCACTTGTTGTTTATAAGACCTTGCGTGAGCTGTCCGGCAAATAAGACCAAAACACTGATCCCGATAATAATAAACTGGTTGCGGTGGAATGGATGCAGCTTGTACGCATACCAAATAAACAATAGTCTTCCAACATTGTACACCAGCAAGGCAATGGAAGTTGAAATAGCCGCACCAGCAATTCCCCACATCGGGATCATCAGGTAGTTTAATACATAAACAGCAACGATCAGAAACATGGTGAAGATAATATCGTAACGGTATTTTTTAGAAGTCGAAAAAATTGCTCCGTTCAGCCCGAAATACATATCAACCAGCTTCCCGATCATGATAAAGAAGAATACCCAGATACCTTCTCTAAACTCAGGTTTCAGAAAAGAAAACAGGAAATCGATATTTACCCAGCAAAGCAGGAACATTGCCAAACCAATCACCAGGGAGACCGAGCTCACTTTGGTATACAACTCCTTCATCTTATCGAAATTCCGGTGTTTCCAATAATCAGAAACCAGCGGTGCACTTACTCTCAAAATCGATCTATAAGGAACCTGCAACACGCTTGTCAAAAAGATAACAGTGGTAAAAACCCCGGTTCCGTCCAACCCCACAAATTGAGCAATCATCAATACATCCAGTGAATTTACCCAAACAGCTCCCAGCGTATTGATATAAGAAAAGGATGAAAAATAGAAAACGACCCGCTTCAGCCTTTTGGGAATTTGAATGGACGAAAGCCTGACATTGAATTCGTTGATTCGTTTCAGGTATAACACCAGGATCATTGTCGGGATGATGTATAAAAGGCTGTGCAAACCTACGAATAGCTCAAACGAGATCCAATTCAGCCATTTCAGAACAAGGATCACGGTTGTAGCCAGACGAAGCACAACTTCATAAGCAAAAACAGCAACAATATTTTTATACAGGCTTCGGAGATACACTTCCAGAACCATGAAAAGCACATACGAAATCCCAATCGGAAGCACCCAATAATAGTAATCCAGGAACATCGGTGATTTTTCCATGTATCCCCGCTCAATTTGTTCCCTGAAAAGAATATACAGTGCCGAATAAATCAGGATTCCTGCACCGACGATCAGGAGCAGGAAAGCAAGAAATCCATGGTGTTTTTTAGCCTCATTCCGCATAAACGGAAAGAATTTCCATGTTGCGTATACTGTTCCGAAATTTGCTAGCTGGGCAAACAAAGTACCGATCGAAATGATCAGGTTGATCAAGCCTATCTGAGAAGTAGAAAGAATCGCAAGAAACAAAACTCCCTTATTCAGGTAACCGATCAATATTCCGAAATAGGAAATCAGTGTTGTCCTAAAAGCGTCTTTTTGTACCAGTCCCATTGCTGCGAAATTAAGGAATATTTCCCGTTACAAGAAAAGCAAGTTTCAGATTTCTACCTATGGATTAAATTCGTTATTTTTGATAACTCAAACAAACTAGAAACAAAGGAATCAAAATCATGAATATTGCTCTAATCACAGGGTCAGGAGGATTAATCGGAAGTGAATCAGTTATTTTTTGCGCAGACAAATTTGACCTAATCATCGGTATTGATAATGATATGCGTTCTTACTTCTTCGGAAACGATGCTTCAACGCAATGGAACGTGCTGGAACTGAAAGAGAAATACACCAATTACCAACATTACAACATTGACATTCGTGATTATGCCGGATTAGAAACCATTTTCCAGGAATATGGTAAAGATATTAAACTGATTATTCACTCTGCTGCACAACCTTCCCATGATTGGGCTGCAAAGGAACCTCTGACAGATTTTGGAGTGAACGCTACCGGAACTCTGAACATGCTCGAATTGTGTCGGAATCATTGCCCGGAATCGGTATTTATTTTTACATCTACCAATAAAGTTTATGGTGACAATCCGAACCTTCTTCCATTAGTCGAGCTGGAAAAAAGATGGGAAATTGATAAAACTCATCCTTACTTTCAAAAGGGAATTGATGAGCAAATGTCATTGGATCATACTACCCACTCTATTTTTGGAGCATCCAAAGTTGCAGCTGATGTATTGGTTCAGGAATACGGCAGATATTTTAACATGAACACCGCAGTTTTCAGAGGCGGATGTTTGACAGGACCGAATCATTCCGGAGCAAAACTGCACGGATTTCTGTCTTACCTTGTGAAATGTAATCTAAGCGGCGATCACTATACGATTTTCGGATACAAAGGGAAGCAAGTACGGGACAATATTCATAGCTACGATTTGGTAAATATGTTTTGGCATTTCTATCAGAATCCGAGAAAAGGAGAAGTCTACAATGCCGGCGGAAGCCGTTTTTCAAATTGTTCCATGATCGAAGCAATTGATGCAATTGAACTGATTTCCGGAAAAAAGATGAATTACTCCTACACCAATGATAACCGCGTGGGTGATCATATTTGGTATATCAGCGATATTCAAAAATTCAGAGATCATTATCCTGATTGGAATTACAAATACGACCTGAACGATATTATTTCTCAAATTCATGACTCCATGAAAGAACGCGTTATAAAAAGCGTTTAGAATGAAAAAAACAATCACGTTTATTGCGCGGAATTACCCTCCTTCATTGAATATCAATGGGGAATCTGTTTGCGATATGATTGGTTTTCTACAAGAAAATTATCCCGAAATCGTTTGTAATGTTGTTTACATTGACAAAACGACTGGTCAGGGTGGAAAAAAAAGGGAACCATTGGGAAACCTGGTCAAAATCAAAAACCGATTTGATGGGAAATCCGGCCCCATGAAACTAATCAAGTTGCTGTATGACGGTTATATTCTGGTCAAAACTGCCAGGAAACTGAAATCGGATCTGTTTGTTATTACCACTTCTCCTCCGCTACTTCCATTCTGGGCAGCCAGAGGATTGGGAAGAAAAAACAAACGCGCATTATGGGCTCTCGATTTATTTCCTGAAATGTTTAAAGCCAATGGCAATATCCGTGAAAGTAATTTCATTTATCGATGGATTCTAAAGAAAACCTATTCTGACAAACCCGAATTTGTGATTGCACTAGGACCGCAGCAAGCTTCATACATCACAAAAAGCTGCTACCGGCAAGAAATCCCGATAAGTATTCTGCCATGTGGCGCTTTTGAGGGAAAACCTTCTGATACGGCACCGGATTGGTATGATTCTGAAAAAATAATCATTGGCTACTGCGGAAATGTTCATGATGCCCATAATCCGGATTTCATCTGCTTTATGATTGAAGCCATTGATCCCGACAAGCACTTATTAATACTGGCACTATATGGAGATAAAGCTCCTGGTCTGATTAAATTTGCAAAAGATAAAAAAGGAGTCATTCTAACACCAGGTGTTCCCAGGGATCAGTTGGCTTTCATTGACATTCACATGGTTTCCCTCTTACCCGGATTTACTCATTATGCAGTTCCTTCCAAAGCGGTAAGTGCTGTTACCATGGGAAAACCGGTTCTTTTCTGTGGAAATGAGGAAAGTGACAATTGGTATATGTTCCGTGATGCAGGGTGGCTTATTCCTGATAACTTAGAGATGAAGGAACAGATTACAATATTCTGCCAAACCATCTCCAAAGCAGCAGTCGATGAAAAGGCAGCAAATGCTATGAAATATGCTGCAAAATTGGAAGAAATGGTTCTCAATTCATATCATTTTGTCGGTAATTATGTCTCCGGATTAAAATAAATTAGGAGTATCCACTTGTATATCACCCCATAAATTGATTACGAAGTGTGAGGGTTGTATCTCTGTCAAAACAAACCGAATATGATTGGGTTACCAGGCCCAAAAAAGGTAGAATAATTCTGATTCTGGTTCTGATTCTACAGATTCTAAATTAAAAATTAGCATATTTGCGCTATGGAAGAAATAAAAATTGCATCCTCTGAAGTAAATACTTGCTTTATTTGCAATTCTTTAGGAAAAAGTAAGTATCTAAATCTGGATGACTGCAATTACGGTACATCTAAAGGTTGGAATATCGTAGAATGCTCAAATAGTACTTGCGGACTGATGTGGTTGAATCCAATGCCTACGGTTGAGGAGATCGGTAAGGCTTACGAATCATACTACACGCATTCGGAAGCAAAAAAAAAACTTGTAGAGTTATCCTTCCTGGAAAAACCTTATTTAGCCGTAGCGCATAATTATTTTTCATCGCTGTCTTTCTTCCGG
>NZ_JASLCN010000451.1 GCF_030151805.1 Fluviicola sp. | reverse complement strand
AAGATATAACTTTAGATCTCCAATAGAAATGTTTAACCAAAAGTTGCATTTATAAGTTGAATGTACCATTGGCAATTTCTAAATTTGGCTAATTGCAAAATATGAGAAAATGCGGATAAGAAAAAAAGCAAAAAGTCCCGATGGTGAGTCGGGACTTTTTAGTTGCGAAATAATCACTTTTATTACTTCTTTCTGAAGTAAACCCGAACCGGAACTCCTTCAAAATTATACATCTCGCGAAGTCTGTTTTCCAGGAAACGCTTGTACGAATCCGGAATGTACTGAGGCAGGTTACAGAAGAATGCAAATGCCGGAGCATGTGTTGGTAATTGTTGCACGTATTTGATTTTTACGTATTTCCCTTTCAATGATGGCGGTGGATTGCTATCAATAATCGGAAGTAGTTTATCATTCAATTCAGAAGTGGAAATTTTACGCGTACGATTTTCATACACCTCCATTGCTTTTTCCAACGCTTTGTGGATACGTTGTTTCGTAATAGCGGAAGTAAAGATGATCGGAACATCGTTGTAGGGAGCCAGATCATTTCTCAATTTCTTTTCATACTCAACAGCCGTCATGGTGTCTTTCTCCACCAAATCCCATTTATTGACCAATACAACCACTCCTTTGTGGTTTTTTTCGATCATATAATAAATAGTCAGATCTTGTTTTTGAATGCCTTCCGTTGCATCGATCATGAAAATACAGATATCCGAATTTTCAATCGTACGAACCGAACGCAACACGGAATAATATTCGATGTCTTCGGTTACTTTTGCTTTCTTGCGGATTCCGGCCGTATCAATCAGCATGAAATCGAACCCGAAAGCTTTGTAACGCGTATCGATAGAATCTCTTGTTGTTCCGGAAATATTGGTCACGATGTTTCGTTCTTCACCGGTCAAGGCATTGATCATGGATGATTTTCCTACATTCGGTTTTCCAACCACTGCAATGCGGGGCAAGCCTTCTTCCTCTTCACCGCGCGGATCTTCCTTATCGAAGTATTTCACAACTTCATCCAGGATTTCTCCCGTTCCAGAACCATTCGCTGCGGAAAGATCAAACACCTCTCCCAATCCGAATGACCAGAATTCAGCCGACATTCCGACACGGTCGTTGTTGTCCACTTTATTGGCGATTACCAGAATTTTCTTTTTCGTTTTGCGCAAAATAGCTGCAACCGTTTCATCCAGATCCACAATTCCGGTTGTTGCATCCACTACGAACAAAATAACATTTGCTTCTTCAATAGCGATTTCAACCTGCTTGCGGATTTCCCCTTCGAAAATATCTTCCGAACCTTTTACGTAACCTCCGGTGTCGATTACGGAGAACGGAATTCCATTCCATTCGCCCCGACCATAAATACGATCGCGGGTCACACCACTAATTTCTTTTACAATGGCGTGAGAACTTTCGGTTAAGCGGTTGAATAGGGTGGACTTTCCTACATTTGGGCGTCCTACGATGGCAATAATGTTTCCCATTTTTTTGTTTTTAGACGTACTTCACAGCACTGCGTTATAGATAATCCCGGGTTTTAGTACCCGTACTTTTTCAATTTTTGTTCACTGGCTCTCCAGTCTTTGTCCACTTTCACAAAGGTTTCCAGGAATACTTTCTGACCCAGGAAAGCTTCCATATCCAAGCGTGATTCGCGGCCAATGCGTTTCAGCATTTCACCTTTTTTACCGATCAGAATTCCTTTTTGAGAATCGCGTTCCACGATAATCAATGCACGAATGTGCGTGATGGTTTCCGTTTCCTGGTATGATTCAATCTCCACCTGGCAGGCATACGGAACTTCCTTATCACAATGCAGGAAGATCTTTTCACGAATCATTTCTGAAACGAAGAAACGAACCGGACGATCGGATAATTCATCTTTTTCAAAATATGCCGGACCTTCAGGAGCTAATTCCAAAATACGGTCCCAAATCACATTGATATTGAATTTGTGCAAGGCAGAAGTCGGGATAATTTCCGCATTCGGAACCTTGGTTTTCCAATACTGAACCCGTTCTTCCAGTTTTGCCTGGTCTCCCAAATCGATCTTATTCAAAATCAGCAAAACAGGAATGCGCAATTTGATAATGCGTTCCAACGTTTCTTTGTGATTCATTTCAGATTCGGACATGTCCGTAATAAACAACAGGATATCCGCATCTTTGAAGGAACTTTCCACATAACTCATCATTGCTTCGTGCAGCTTGTAAGAAGCATTGACAACTCCCGGAGTATCTGAGAAAACGATCTGATAATCATCTCCGTTCACCAATCCATGGATTCTGTGACGGGTTGTTTGCGCTTTGGAAGTAACGATGGAAAGCTTTTCACCCACTAATCCATTCATAAGGGTCGATTTACCGACATTCGGGCTACCAACAATGTTTACGAAAGCAGATTTGTGAGACATAACTTTGAAATTTTGGTACAAAGATACGCTTCTTATTTTGTTTGTTGCAAATGAGCCCGAATAGTAGGCTTTTTTAAGAAACGATGAACAGAAATCCGATCAATTATTCCAAAGCAGTAGATTAAAGGTGCTGGAGTATTGCATGCCGGAATAATCTTCAAAATATTTCACCGTATAGTTGTATCCGGCTTGGAGCGTCCAGATCATCCGTTTGTTCGAAAACAATTGAATTCCTGCCACCGGTGTAAACTGCATGGAAGAATAATTCCGCTGAAACAACCCGCCGACTTCCAATCCGAAGTAAGGAATAAGGTATTTGCGGTTGCATTTTCCCTCGAAAGAGAGGTTCAACCCGAAATTAACGTTAAAGATGTTTCGGGCAGAATCCTGATTGCTTTTCAGAATACTCAGATTGGCGTACGTTTTTACTCTCGCCGGTCCGCTTTGAGAAGAAAGTTTGTTTTTAGCCTTCGCGTAAATGACAAATTCTGTAACGATTCCCTGGTAAACGCCGAGTTTTGCGCTGTTTTTAGGAGTGTAAACTTTGTACCCGATTCCCGGCATGAAGTAGTCGTCCCATTCTTCCGTTTGGGCGTAAACGGATCGGTTTGTAAGGAACGCAAAAAGGAGGGTGATGAAGAAAAAGTGTTTCATAAGAATGAGATTGAATGAAAAAAGAAAGTCTGCTTACCGGTTGATAAACAGACTTGCTGATGGATATGTGTGATTTAGAATGGTTTCTCTTTAGAGATAGAATCGCGCGTATTCTTTTGAATGGCAATGGCCCCGAATAGTGACAGCACAAATGAAAAGGCAAAGAATCCTTTTTCGCTTCCCCACATGTTGGCATTCCACAAACCGACTACCAGTAAAGCGATAGAAAGTACGGTGCAAAACCAACTGATTCCGTAATACAGGTCGGTAACGGGAATTCCTTCGAGGCGGTCACGCACACTTTTTTGTACGCTGATCACAGAAAACAGTCCGAACATAATAATCGTGAAGTAATATCCTTTTTCACTTAGCTGTAGACCCTGATTTCCGAAAATTCCTGCGAAATATCCGATTAGGCCTGTTCCGAAAGCTACCCAGCTGGCAGCAACAAATGCAAATGAAGGTTTCTGTGTCATCGTTTTAAGTTTTAATGTTTCGACAAAGATGTGAGTTGCTAATAATTTAGTAAAACGGTATAGCAATACTCAAACTGACCTTGTTGCGATTTTCCGTACTGAAGCAGATTTTGCCTGTGACTATGTAGGTTAAGTGTTGGCAGGCTTACCTGGTAATCCGGAATTCGTGAGCGGGAGATAGAAAGAAATCAAAAGTTTTTTCGGTTTTGCTTGCTTATTGATAAAAAGTGCGTATCTTTGCACTCCACTAACGGTAACGACTGTTGGGGAATTGAAATAGCAAGAATCACATAAAAGATATATTGCGGGGTGGAGCAGTTGGTAGCTCGTCGGGCTCATAACCCGAAGGTCGCACGTTCGAGTCGTGTCC
>NZ_JASLCN010000450.1 GCF_030151805.1 Fluviicola sp. | reverse complement strand
TGGTTTGTGATTTTTACGTGAACGTCTTTCTCCGGTTTTTTGACTGGAGTTGTCTCTTCCGGTTTCGGTTCCTCCTTTGGAGCCGAAATTTCCTCTTTCTCACTAACTTGCTCTTCCGTTTTTTCATCACTGCAAGATGCCAGTGCTGCAAATAGAAAACCGATTGCTATGATTCTTTGATGCTTCATGTAACCCAAGATAGTCAAATTGACTTATATATAAATCGTTTTTGAATTTTTTAGCGAATGAAGAACATACAAGATTCTTTTACTGAATGATTTTTGAACGAAGAACCTTTTTTTGAAGATTTTCTATCTTTGCGCCATGATTCAAAGAATGAATGCAAATTGGTTCTTGTTGGGTTGCCTTTTTGTTCTTTTCAGTTGTGAAACAAAAATGAAGCTTACTCAGGAAGAGAAAACTCAAAAAGAAGCGGTGCAATCTCCGTTTCCGGCATTCAATAACCTTCCGGAATCATTTGTTCCCCGTTATTACGACAGTATCAGTCAGTTTTACCGTAACCGCATTGCCTCTGATTTTAACGGGATGTTTTTGGTTGCGAAAAACGGGGAAATCGTTTATGAGCGCTACAAAGGAATGGCGAATCATCAGTACAAACGGCGCATTGATAAACACACGCCGTTGCATGTAGCATCTATTTCGAAAGTGGTTACGGCTGTCATTATCTGTAAATTGGCAGATTCCGGAGAACTGGTTTTAGATAAGGATATCCGCTCGTATTTGCCTGAAATCATGTACGAAGGAATCACGGTCAGAATGCTTCTGAATCATCGAAGTGGAATTCCGTATTACGGTTACTTTCCTTATTCTATCTGGCCGGCAAACAAGCCGCTGACGAATCAAAAAATCGTCCAGTTGCTGAATCAATACAAAATGCCCTTGTATTTTCCGCCGAATTCGCAATTCTCTTACTGCAATACCAATTATGCTTTATTGGCTTTGATCGCAGAACGGATTACTCATAAGAAATTCCCCGCGTTAGCTCAGGAAATGATTTTTGAACCTTTGGGAATGACGGATTCGTTCATCAACAATGGTTCGCAGAATTCGGATAGTTTATCCTTGTCCTATGATTCGAAAAACAGGGTGGAACCCTTTACCAATCTGGACGGGATTTACGGAGATAAAAATCTGTATACAACAGCCCGCGATTTACTCAAATTAGACAAAGCGACTTATTCCGGGACATTCCTCAGTGATTCGATCAAAAAAGAAATGTTTCGCGGATATAGCTACGAACGAATGGGAAAAAGCAACTACGGTCTGGGCTATCGTCTGAGAGAAGATAAGGGAAAATCAACCTTGTTTTTTCATACCGGCTGGTGGCACGGAAGTACGGGGTGTTACGCTTCGCTTCGTCAGGACACGATTTGCATGGTGATCATTTCAAATCACTACACGAGAAAAGTATTCGCAATCAATCGCTTGTCGACGCTTTTCGGATCCTATCCGTATGAACCGTTAATTGATACAAAGGAAAACTTTGTTCAGCCAAATGTGGCAAAAACACACGTCAATGAGGCGGTCAACCGGAAACGAAATGAGTAATCCTTCAGTAGTATGTCATTGTTGCAGCGGAAAAACTTTTGAAGATTGCTGCGAACCGTTTCTGTCTGGAACAGCATTTCCTGAAACCGCAGAACAATTGATGCGCTCGCGTTATTCGGCTTACGTGACGTTGAATGTTGCTTATATCCTGGAAACAACGGCGCCCAAATTCAGAAAGTATTATGCTGCAAAATCCATTTTGGAATGGGCTTCAAACAGCACCTGGATCAGCCTGGAAATTGTTTCCTCAGAAGAAAAAAGAGTGAAATTCATCGCAACTTATTTAGACGATCAGCAACAATTGACGCGCCACAAAGAAGACTCCAGATTTGAAAAATCCGGAGGTCGCTGGTATTTCCTGGATGGAAAAACGTTCGATTAATTGCTATTGAAACAATTCAGTCAACACTCTTCCTTTTCCGGTAGGCATCTGGAAATGCAGCATTTCAGAAATCGTTTTGCTGATATCCAATTGCTCTGAAGCCGTTTTGTATTCAACATTTTTCTTGAAATCCGGACCCATTGCCAATAAACTGATGTGTCTGCATCCTTCACATCCGTCGCCGTGACTGATGTAACCGTCTTTGTGTCCGTCCAAATGTCTTCCATGATCATTGGTGATCAGCAACGTTGTTTTGTTTTTCAATTTATTGTTTGACTGAATGAAATTCCAAAGCTGGAATGCATAATCATCACATTTTTGAATTGAACTCAGGTATTTTTCCCATTCTTTGGAGTGTGCGTAAGCATCTGCCGCCAGTAAATTGACAAGCATCAGGTGAGGAGGTTTATCCGTAGAAAGTACTTCTTTTACCTTGTCGAAGGTTTCCTGGTCTCCGGCATAATCAGAGCTGTTTCCGTTTGGTCCGCAGTATGTACAAGGCTTGTATACATTCCACCACTTTTTGTAATTTGTATTTCCCAACACTTCTAATTTTCCTTTACTGGAAATGACCCATGCATCCGATTTCGGAACATTCTTTTCTTTCAGGTAATACTGAAACATGGAAGGGTATTTGGGAAGTTTCTTCCCGCTGTTGGAAATGCGCTGATACCTTCCGGTAATGATTGCTGTGTGACCCGAAATAGTAAAAGTGGGGCCGTTATTTCTGAAATTGCTGAGTAAAACACCTTCTCTTTTCAATTCATTTCCCAAATGAGGAATGTATTTGTAGGTGGTGTCACCAAAAGTTTCCGTGAACCTCGGACCATCAATAATCAATACGATTACATATTCCGTAGTGTATTTTTTTGCCGGTGTGTCGGGAGATTTTTTGAAATCAAATGAACTAGTCACCAAAACTCCAATTGCAATTACTGCTGATAGTAACAATTTAGTCATGCTTCATTTTAAGAATATAAAGTTACTTTTTTTAATCAAACAGCAGGCCATAGAATAAAATAGCTGAAATAAAATAAGTTCAATTTTGTAACGTTTCGTAACTTTAGAATTCTATAATTCAGACTTCTGCTTATGAACATTTTTCTTTTGCAAACACACTTATTCTCATTTGTATCTAAAAACCTGTTAAAGAGTAATCTAAGTTTTGGTGTTGTTTCCAAAAAGACGATTGTCATCCAGGGAGCTATTACAACAAATTTACTTTAGACTAACCTGAAGGAGGTATTCATTCGATGAATTTCATCCCGGGAGAACAACTATTTCTTTAAATTATGAAGACGAAAAGAGTATTGATTATTGATGACGAGATTGATGCCAGGCGCGTAATTTCCAAATATCTGGAGCGCTATTTCCCCAATTTTCAGGTTCTCGGAGAGGCAGACTCCTACAAATCGGCGGTTCAGCTGATCAACGAAACGGAAGCGGATTTGATCTTTATTGATATTAATCTTGGCGACGGAACCGGGTTCGATGTGCTGGATGAAAGCGACGCATTTGCTGCGCAGATTATTTTTACGACCGCTTTCGACCAGTATGCCGTAAAAGCATTCCGGTACCAGGCTTTGGATTACCTCATGAAACCGATCGATTCGGAATTGTTTGTGGAAGCGGTGAACCAGGCTCTGGATAAAGTGCGGGAACGCCGTACCATGAGCGTGGATCAAATCATGATTTCTTACGGAAACGGGGAACGGAAAATTTCGATTCCAACAACCGACGGAATGTGCTTTGTTCGCCTGGATTCAATTATTTGCTTCGAAGCAGATAGCTCTTACTGCAAAGTCTTCTTAGACGATTCAAAAGAAATATTGGTATCGAAACCCCTCAAGTTTTTTGATGATAAACTGAGATTAAATGTCAATTTCATCCGTCCGCATAAATCATTTATCATCAACATGAAATATGTAGATGAGTATTTGAAGGAAGAAGGTGGATATATCAAAATGAAAAACGGACTGAAAATTCCGATTTCGCGTCAGAAGAAAGAAGATGTGATCCGTGATCTTCAAACGCATTTCCTGTAAGGAATAAGGATACACGATATGAAAAAACAGTAGGGGACGCAATGTATCGCGTCCCCTACTGTTTTTGGATGATTGACGCGATGAAAAGGATTCCTTATAGATGAAAACCCTGTCGGAACTATTCGTTTTGAATCAGTGATCAAAAATAGTCTTAAACCCGCGATGAAAGAGGTCGATCCAATCTGTTTTGCTCAAAATACGACCAAAATTATTAGATTCTGTTAAATTTGCCACCGAAACAAATCTCACACATTTTCAGTTTGATTAAGTACATTCTATGGGGTCTCATTGTTGTCGGAATTGCTACGACAATATCTGCGCAAGCAAACCGTATTTCATGGGAATACAATTATGATCATTTTGGAATAAAAAATGGTCTGCCAAGTTCTGAAACCTACCAGGTTCATCAGGATAAATCAGGTTTGTTGTGGATACTGACAGACCGGGGAGTGGTGAAATATGACGGATTTGAATTTCAAAAATATACGACTGAGAATGGGTTAGCCGACAATGTGAATTTCAGGATCGCTGAAGATTCAACTGGTGGTGTTTGGTTTTTGGGATATAACGGACTGTTAAGTGTTTTCAAAGATGGGAAAATGCAGGCGTATAAATATAATCACCTGCTTAAGAAAACCGTTTTTATTGGTCGGAACGCATATATTTCATTTTGTCTGCTAAAGGATAACTCGTTGATTTACGCTGCATATGCTAATGGAGTTGCTATTCGGATTAGTGAAGATGGTCAGATAGAGCGATTGTCAGATAAGTTTCCGGATAAGGCCTGTTTTTTTGAATTCGGAGATGTCTTGTTATGTGCGCGGACAACTAAAACGAGACAAGCGGGCGACGTTTTTTTTATCCGGAACCAGAAACCTGTTTTTGCGGGTGAAATAAAGCTTCATGGGGCTGTTCGGGCGAAAAAATACAAAGGATATAATTTCATTATCACCAATATGAAATTATATCTGAATGACAAACAACAATTCAAACTCTTAACGGATAGCCTGGAAGTGATTGCGCTGGATGCAGACAAGGAGTTTTTGTATGTCGGGTTTTACAAAGGGGGGATGAAAAAATACCGCTTTGATCCAAAAACAAAATCGTTGACGCTTGTTCAGCATTACTTACCTAATTATTCGGTCACCTCAGCATTTAAAGATTCAAACCATACCTTATGGCTTACGACGCTTGAAAAAGGGGTGTTTTCAATTTCTGATGAAGCATTCAGGCAATTGGCAATTAATGGGGAAATCCTGTCTGAAGAGGTGCGTTTTATCAATGGAAACAAGCATAAAGTCGTAATTACTCATTATGTGGGCAAATGGCAGCAGTTGTACCCGCCTTATTTATGCAAAGATGTCGGGAAGATTTTTCGCCGTTTTAATTTGCTGCCTTTTAATGACGGATTCGCATTTCAGAAGGGTATTGTGGATTGGAGTGATTGGAAAGATGTGGATGCAACTTACGTTTCAAATCCAAATTACGTAGACAACTCTTTCGTGGTGGGAATTAACTTTTTTGCGACTGATATTATTGAAGCGAATGGAAAATCGGAATACCGTGCCGATTTAAGACCGACCCGTAAGTATAACCTTTCCAAGGCTTATGTTTGGTTTTATATGATGCAGCACAAAAAAATATTTATTGTGTATGATACCGGGATAAAGGTTTTTAATATTAAAAATTCGAAGGCATCCGGCAGTTACAGATCTGTTTTAAATAAAGGAATTAAGAAATTAAAGTACAATCCGTTTTGGGGTTTAATCGCGATATCTGATACTGAAGGGCTTTTCAGGATAGATATGGAGGAGGAAACTGCTTCAGCATTTGTCCCGAAGCTCCATTTGGGAAAACAACTGCTGAATATTTTCTTTGACGAAAAGAATCAGTTGTGGGTAGTGAGTGAAAAAGGAGTGTTTTTGCTTGTCAGGAAAAACAATCGGATTGTTTGCCAAAGCTTTATAAACAAAAAGCTGTTATCCAGCGCAGAAATAACGGATTTGTATGCTTACGACGATGTGGTTTACCTGGCTACTAAGTTTGGTGTGCAGAAAATAAACGTTTTGAAAGTGAAAAAAGAGCAGTCGGAATGTCCGCTCAGACTGTTTTCTATCCGGTCATTTTCCAGAAACAAAGAACTGAATCAATCAAAAAAAATCCCGGCAAACACAGACTTGATTAAGATAAATCTCCTGGACAAAAATCTTACCGGGAATATAACCTACAGGTATCGTTTTGGGAAAGATCAAACCTGGATTAAATCGGATAAAGGAGAGATTATTCTGAACAATCCCTCAGCCGGGAAGTATGATCTGGAGATTTCCCGTTTAAGTACTTTTGATAACTGGTCTAAGCCTAAATTGGTAGCGAGATTCGAAGTAGAAAAAAATGTTTTTGTTCGCTGGTACTTTATTGTGTTTTATGCGGCTTTTGTGATCGTTCTGTTTTACATCATTTTAAAACTCTCCATTCGGTATGTAAATAAAAAAAATTACATCCTGAATCGCATGATTGAGTTGGAACAAATGGCATTGTCGGCTCAAATGAATCCGCATTTCATTTTCAACTCACTGAACTCGATTCACAGTTTCCTTCTGTATGAAGAGAATGAGAATGCGGAAAAATACCTGATCCGCTTTTCTAAATTAATCCGGCAAACCCTGACCAATTCAAGGATGTCATACATCACCGTGGAAGAGGAATACGAAATGTTGAAGAATTACATTCTTCTGGAACAAATGCGTTTTAAAAACACGTTTACCTTTGAAATTGATTGTAGTTTGAAGCAGTTGCCTTTTCACCCCTTTATTCCTCCCATGTTGATTCAGCCTTATGTGGAAAATGCAATTATTCATGGGTTGATTAAACGCTCAGAAGGAGGAAAGTTGTTCTTGAAATTTTATGTAGAAGACAAGTTCTTAAAAGTGTTGGTACAAGATAACGGAATCGGGTATTCGCAATCGGTAAAACATCAACGGGATACAGGACATAAATCTTATGGAACACAAATTACGGAAGAACGTCTGAAATCTTTAAAAGGGAAAAACAAAGAAGGATATACCGTCACAATCAGGAATGTGGATGCATCGAATCTTGAATTTCCCGGAACTTGTGTGATTCTGACAATTCCAATCACTATGAATTGAAAATGAAAAATTCAATCCGGGGCAACTTTTGGATGCTTCATTTTTGCCCGGGTTTATCCGTGCATCGTTTCTGATTTCCCGTATTTATCCATTAAAGAAGCTTCGAATTCCAGGAATTTTTTCCAGCGGGCATCTACATCAATTCCGTCTCCGTATTTACGGGCAAAATTCAGGAACGTAATGTAGTGACGTGCTTCGCTTTCCATCAAACTGCGGTAAAAAACACGCAAATCTTCGTCGTTGATTTCTTCCGAAAGGATTTTGAAACGCTCGCAGCTTCTTGCTTCGATCATGGCAGCAAACAATAGCTGGTTCACCAGATGCGATTTTTTCGGATTTCCGGAGTGAGTTACTTTCAGAAAATCCAACAGGTCGTGAACGTATGGATCCTTGCGTTCGAATCCGAGTTGATACCCGCGTTCCAGGATTTTATCGTGCACCATCCCGAAATGTTCCATTTCTTCCTGGCAAATTTCAATCATGGACTTAACCATGTCAGGATAGTGCGGATACTGAACAATAATAGAAATGGCATTACTTGCTGCTTTTTGTTCGCAGAAGGCATGATCCGTTAATATTTCCTCGATGTTCTTTTCTACAATATTCACCCAACGCGGGTCAGTTGGCAATTTTAAACCTAACATAATTGAAATTTTACGGCAAATTTCGTTATTTCTTGAATTCAAATCCTAGTTTTGTTAGAATAATATCGAAAATATGAGATTCTCAATACTTCTGTTTTCAGTTTGTTTCGGACTGTTTTCAAATCAATCGTTTTCGCAGAAAGATGCGCCCAAAGTAGTTGTCGGAATTGTCGTTGATCAGATGTGCTACGATTATTTGTATCGTTTCTATCCTCAATTCGGAAAAGATGGTTTCAAACGTTTGATGGACAAAGGAACGCATTTCAGAAATGTGACTTATAATTATGTGCCCACTTTTACTGGTCCGGGACACGCTTCGATTTATACGGGAAGTACGCCGAGTAACCACGGAATTGTTGCAAACGAATGGCATTACCGCCCTTTCGGAAGAGAAGTGAATTGTGTGGAAGACACGACGGTTTCTACTGTTGGTTCTGTAAGTAAATACGGGAAATGCTCTCCTTATTTTTTACGCTCGAATACGATTACCGATCAATTGAAACTCACTTATCCGACGTCAAAAGTGATTGGTGTTTCGATTAAAGACCGTAGTGCTATTTTGCCTGCCGGACATTTGTCGGATGGTTCTTATTGGTATGATTATGCCACCGGAAATTTCATTACGTCTACTTTTTACAGAACCGAATTGCCAGCATGGGTCAATCGCTTTAATGATCGGAAACTGGTTTCGAATTACGTAAATCAGCCATGGAACTTATTGAAGGATTCAGCTTGCTACACGTATATCAAACAGGATAATTCTCCCTACGAAGGATTGGTGGGAGGAAAGACAAGCCCGGTTTTTCCGTATGACTTCAGCAAATTGCCTCCGGCAGATCAATTGAATGTGTTTACAATTATGCCGGCAGCAAATACCTTTTTGACCGATTTTGCTATCCAGGCGCTTGCGGATGAAAAGCTTGGAACACATGCTACAACCGATTTCCTGACGATCAGTTATTCTACTCCGGATATTGCCGGACATACATTCGGTCCGTATTCATTGGAAATGGAGGACATGTATTTTCGATTGGACCAGGAACTTGCCCGTTTGTTCCAGACTTTGGATAAACAAATCGGGAAAGGGCAATATGTTGTTTTCCTGACGGCGGATCACGCAGTAGTTCCGGTTCCTCAGTTTTTGGCAGATCATAAATTACCGGGAGGATATTTATTCCTGAAAGATAAAACAGACAGTTTGAGAGCAAAATGCATTTCGAAATTCGGGAAAGATTATCTGAAAACGATTGAAAACGACAATGTGTATTTGATTGATGCCGTTCTGGGGACTGAAACAGAAACACAGGTTATGGCTTTTTTCAAGCAGGAAATTTCCAAATGGACAGAAGTGAAACGCGTTTACACGAAAGAAGAACTGCAATCCAAAACGGCTGAAAACTGGCAGCAAATGGTTGCTTCGGGTTATGATAAAGAACGAAGTGGTGAATTGATTTTTATTCTGCAGCCGGGATATTTGCCGAAAACTTCGGATACACCAAATTCTCACAAAGGAACAAGTCACGGTTCTGCGTTTAATTATGATACACACGTTCCGGTATTGTTCTACGGAAAAGACATTTTCCCGCAGGATGTTTTCACTCCTTATGAAATAGTAGACATTACTGCAACACTGGTTCATGTATTGGATGTTCAGCGCCCGAATACAGCGGTTGGAAAACCGATGGTGGAATTATTTAAAAAGAAGTAGATTTCAATCCTGCGGAATCTACTTTGTAGAATGCTCGTTTTTAGTTGACTGAGTGGCATTGAAGGCAACCCATTGAACGAAGCGAAGCTGATTTTTTAAATTTTTAATGAAAAAAATGACTGAACGCTTGCAAGAATTGAAATAATCACTAATTTTGTGCACCCAAAAGGGAAGGATTGAACGAAATCCTGATAAATTGAAATAGAATTTAGTCCTGGTTTTCAGGAATTAAATATGCGGATGTGGTGAAATTGGTAGACACGCTAGACTTAGGATCTAGTGCCGAGAGGTGTGCGGGTTCGAGTCCCTCCATCCGCACTTCAGATGGTCTCGTTGTTAATCAATGAAGACCATTTTTTGTTTATACAAGTTAAGAATTAAAAGAAAACGGAATGAACGTAACACGTCAAGAAGTGAATGCAGAAACGGCGCTTTTAACAGTGCAGGTTTCACCGGCAGATTACCAGGGAAAAGTGACTGCTTCTTTAGATAAATACCGTAAGCAAGCGAAGATTCCGGGATTCCGTCCGGGAAAAGTTCCGATGGCTTTGGTTCAAAAGCAATACGGAAAAGCAGTATTGGCTGAAGAAATGAATAAATTGGTTTCGGATGCTTTATACGCTTATGTTCAGGAAAATAAATTGGAAATTCTTGGAAACCCGATCCCGAAAGACGGAACGGACGTAAAAGGAGATTTCGACAATCCGGGAGATTTTGAATTCATTTATGAAATCGGATACTCTCCGGCAATTGATTTGAAATTGACTTCCAAAAACAAATACGATTACGTTCAGGTAAAAATCGATGATAAATTAGTTGATCAGCAAATCGACGATTTACGTCGCCGTTACGGAAAAATGTCTTCTGCTGAAGAAGTGAACGATACGGATATGATTTTGGCTCAATTCGTTGAGTTGAATGAAGACGGATCAATCAAAGAAGGCGGAATCATGCATTCCTCCACAACTTCCATGGAGTTTGTTGAAGACAAGAAAGTGAAAAAATCATTGGTTGGTAAGAAAGTAGGAGACAAAGTAACTGTTTCTGCTACTGCAATTACCCGCGGTGACAGCGATAAAGCAGCAATGCTTGGAATTAAGCCGGAAGAATTGGCAAATCATTCAGATTCTTACCAAATGACGATCAATGATATCAAACGTATGGAGTTGGCGGAATTGAACCAGGATTTGTTCGACAAGTTATTCGGTGAAGGAGCAGTTTCTTCTGAGAAAGAATTACGTGAGCGTATCGCAAATGATCTGACTCAGATGTTCGCAAATGACTCTGACCGTTTGTTGACACGTGAAGTTTACCGTGACCTGGTTGAAAACACACCGGTGAACCTTCCGAACGATTTCTTGAAGCGTTGGATTCAATTGTCAAATGAGAAACCGATTACCATCGAGCAAATCGAAGCGGATTACGACAATTATGCAAAAGATTTGAAATGGCAGTTGATTCAAGGTCATATCTTCAAAGCAAACGACATTAAACTGGATAATGCTGAAGTGATTGAGTTTACGAAAGGATTGATCGTTAATCAATATGCACAATACGGAATTCCTGCGCCAGAGGATGCGGAATTGACGAAACAAGCTGCAGGAGCTTTGCAAAACCGCGAAGAGGCAAATCGTATTTACGACATGCTTGCTGAGGCAAAATTGACAGAATACTTTAAGAATACAGTGAAATTGAACTCAAAAGAAGTTTCTTACGATGAGTTCGTTGAAATGGCTTCGAAATAAGAACATACGTTACGAGTTGATAAAACAAGAAGGGACGCGATACATCGCGTCCCTTCTTGTTTTCCCCCACACGGTTTGCCAAATGGCAAACGGTACATTCAACTTATAAATGCAACTTTTGGTTAAACATTTCTATTGGAGATCTAAAGTTATATCTT